>JAFGNI010000776.1 GCA_016927095.1 Anaerolineae bacterium
CTGGAGGCGGTGAACGGCTGCGCCTTCACGTCGCATTACTATGGTGATAAGCCAAGTGCCGCGGTACGCGCATGGGTGGCCCGCTATGAGGAACGCTTCCTTATGGAGCCGGATGCGCTGGCGACGCTGAGCTATGATGCTGCGGACCTGCTCTTCACCGCGATTGCTGAGACCGGCGTCGTGGCGCCTGATCTGGTGGCGCGAACCCTCGAGACCCTGACCTTTGATGGGATCGCCGGATCGATGGCGTTTGATGCGCTCCACAACCCGGTCAAGTCAATGGTTGTTCTACGGGTCGAAGGGGGGCAGGTGCGGTTTGATGGCAGGTTCGATGCCTTGCCGCAGGCTGCTGAGGAGTGATCTGCAGGCGCTTGGCGCCCGTTGTTTGCCTGTGGGGTGGGTCGGTGCTATACTTCTTGCCTAACACCACCATCGTCGGAGCGTTATGCAGCTTGAGCCTGCTGAGCTAGATGCCCTGTTGGCGTGGGGTGCCGAGGGCGACGTGTCATGTGACCTGGAGCGCCTGGTGCGTCAGGCGGCCATGGTATGTCTGGCACGCGAGGCCAGTGCCAGGGCCTATGCCCCCGGCGCGCGCTACGGTGTGGGCGAGCGGGTCTGGTACCAGGGCCAGGTGGCAGAGGTCGCTGCAGTTCACTCACGTGGCAACCCTGCTCAGGGATTGTTTGCGATACTGGAACTTTCCATGTCCGATGGGACGGTGCTTCGCGCCCTGGCTGAAGCGCACGGTGCCCCACGATTTGCAGCTTCGCCGGAGACCTCGGGCGATCGGCTTACGGCTTTCCTCGATGCCCACGCGTCGGAGCTCCGCACTTCCCTTCTGCGTGACCCGCGCCTTGCCGCCCTGATCTCGCAGCCCGGAGCGGATGTGGCAATGGCAGTGTCGGTGGGTCCTGAGGTCCGGACGCCGGTTCGCGCGTCTTCGATGTTCCGAGCCGATGCTCTCGGCGCGGAAGTGGTGACGGGCGCTGCACTTCAGCCGGCAACCGGCGACGCGCCGATGGCGGTCGCCGCCGGCGTGTCGCGGACTCCTGAGGATACGGGACTGCGTGCCAGGTATAACGCGGTTAGAGCGGCCTTCATACAAGTGACTGGGGGACTCGTCGAGCAACAGACCTGGACCCACTTCGTCGCTCCGACGGTTAGTGCTTTGGGATGGGCCTACGTGCCATTGCCCAACGGCGCCGGCTTCGCGCTGTTTCCGGATGCAGCCATCCGTGATCGGGCCGTCTCCCAGCAGCCGGGGATTTCGCTGCTCAAGAATGCGCGTGCCCTGCTACAGGTCGAACGCTGGGGAAGCTCCCTGGGTGAGCAGCTGGCGGGTGAAGAGGGTGTCGCCAAAGAGGCGGTAGGCAGTCCGGCGTTGCGACTCGTCGGGCGCTTACTTTCGGAAGGTGTGGCCTGGGGTATCCTGACCAACGGCAGGGAGTGGCGACTTTATAGTTCGGCGTGGGGCGACCCTGACGTCGGCAGCACACTCGGCACGTTCCACGGCGTCGATCTGTCGGATATCCTTGGGTTGCCCCAGGGCGCTGAGGGGCCTACCGATGCGCAACTGCAGCGGTTCGGTCACTGGATCGCCGTGTTTGGGCCGGACGCGTCAACCCCTGACAATCGTGGTCGCACTATCATTGACAGTCTGAAGCGCGAGTCGTCGGCCTATGCCAGGAGCGTCGTGCGCGATCTTCGGCGGCGGCTCCTGGAATCCGTTGTGCCTGAGATCGCGGGGGGCTTTGTTGCCTACCGGACAGCGGAGCGAGGCGCCAACACCGAAACCGACGAGACGTTGGACGAGATCGCACGGGCGAGCCTCGGCCTTGTCTACCGCCTGCTCTTCGTTCTGCACGCCGAGCAACACGGCATGTTGCCGATGAGCAACCCGGACTACCGGGGAGAGAGCCTGACCACTATGGTGCGTTGGGCGAGAGACCGCATGGAGGATGGGCCGCTTCCTAGCGTGGCGACCCACGTTACGCCACGGTACGATGGCCTGCTTACGCTGTTCCATCACCTCGACCAGGGCCACGCGCTGCTGGGGTTGGCCGAGGCGGGCGGGCGCCTGTTCAGCCCGGCGGACCCCGATACCGGTTTTCTGGAGCGTCATCGTTTGAGCGACAGAGCAGTTGCTCGGACGCTGTCCTCGCTTGGGTCCTTCAAGGGCGAGCCCGTGGACTTCTCCGTGATCAGCATGCGCCACTTGAGCGCGGTGGCTGAGGGACTCCTCGAGAGTCTGTTGTGGGTTGTCGAACCTGCCGCTGGTCAGGTGGCCCTGATCAGCAATCGTGGGGAGCCACAGGCGCCAAGCAGTGTGCCGGTACCAGATTTCGTGGGTGTATCGGTGATAGAGGACGCGATCCAGAGTGTGCTTGCGACGCGTGCGGTGCGGTTCGCCACCGCTATGGACAGGGTCGCGATTCTGCGTCGTGGAGAGGTCAACAAGTTGCCCGAGCGAGTGGCGCTTGCGGCGGCTGAACGCGTGGCCCTCGATGCTCTGTTGGGCATCAAGGTGCTTGACCCGGCGATGGGCACCGGGACGTTCCTGATCGCCGTGATTGACACGTTGGTGGATGGCATCGCAGAGGCGCTGGCTACGTATCACCGCACACACCCCTGGGTGCCATGGACCTGGGACCCTGTGGCGCGCACCCTTGTGGAGGCCCGCGAGTCGATTCTTGCGGCAACCGAAGCCCAGGGGATCGTGATCTCGCCCGGCAGTCTGGAGGATGACGTAGTTCTCTCGCGGCTGATCGCGGAGCGCGCCATCTACGGAGTGGATCTGAATCAGACCGCCGTCGCGCTTGGGAGAGCAAGCGTCATGATGCGTGCCTATGTGACCGGGGCGCCCTTCATCGACGTCACACGCCATATTCGCCGTGGTGATAGCCTGTTGGGCACCCGACTGGCGGCCCTTAGAGATGAGGGACTGGCGCCCCGCCTCGTGGCGGGTCTCTCCACATCAGGCGTGATGCCCGAGGGCGACAGCGTGCCCGTCGACACCGCGCCGTACGAGGCCCTCCTGGACCTCTGGTATAGTGAGAGTCTAGGCAATGCGGGTGCCCGCGACCTGCTGAGTCGACTCGGGGACGATGCGCCGGCAGCGCTTCGGGGCGCCCTATCACTGGACGCGTCCGACATCGCAACCCTACGTCGTGCACGCGAGCTCGCAGAGGCGCTCGGATTCCTCCACTGGGATGTAGCTTTCCCCGAGGTTTTCCTTGAGCCGGATGGAGAAGACGAGGGACAGCCCGGTTTTGACGTCATCATTGGGAGCCCGCCGATGGCCTCTCCCGGCCCTGTGGCGGGTCGGGGTGAGGATGGTCCGTTTATGGCGCGGGCGCGACAGCTCGTTCGCCGGCCCGGAGGCCGCGTCGCCTTCGTCCTGACGCCCTCCGGACGGGCTTGAGGGAGGTCTCTGTGGATCGTGGCGATCCCAATCCGGCGATGTACCAAGTCGGCGAGCGCGATCTGGCCCGCATCATCGGTCGCGTCAAGGTGACACGTAGCGCAGAGGATTTGACGACGCTGGCGCGGCATTTTGTTGAGGACCGGTTGGCATCAGGACCAGTACATGATGCGACGGTCGCGCAGCCGATAGCCGAGAGCGACCGGATCAGACTCTGGGATCCGGCCGATGCGTGGCATGTGGGCGATCGCGCGCTGTTCGCAGTTCCCGATGCCCGTGGTGAGGTGGGGGCCTTGCCACCGCGTGTGGGCGAGGTGATGCAGTTGCGGGGCAAAGGCGTCGTCGTGCGTCTGGATGGCGAGCCCGGAACTCGGATCTATGGTGCGGCCCCGGCATTCGGCGATACCGTGGGCGTCATCGAGTGGCGGCAGTCCGTCGAGGACCTAGTGCGGGAGCTAGGCGATCGCTCCGATGGTCGGGCACAAGTTGCATACGTGCTCTGGTCTCACGGCGAGGAGATCGTGTCGGCTCTGCTATCAGCCTTGCGGCACGACAGCCGGTTTGTCTCTCTTGAGGGACGGTGGTTTCCGCGGAGCATGGCTATACTGCCATCGGGCGATCAGCTGGAGGGCCTTGCGCGCGCCATGCTGTCGGGATCCCGTCTCCCGATGACGGTCGGCGCATTACTCCGATGGCTCCCGCCTCCTGTGGCTTCAGGCGATAGCGGCATATTTGGGTTAGCGTTGGGGTTGCACCAGAGACCGGATCTGTTCACGAACGTCGATTCGGAGGCCAGGCCGCGATGGATGCTTATTGGGCCGCCACCGGGCACCTACACGGCACGGTATGCCGCCTTTGACCCGGAGTTGTTTGTCCCATTATGTGAGCCTGGGGAGTTGCTGTCACCCGAGGTGGTCCAGCGCCTATGGTCGCTGGACCTATTGAATGTTGTCGTTGAGCGCAGAACGCCGTAATCGGTTCGTAACGGAGCAGTAACACTGCGCCATTGTGAGCCGCATATACTAAGTGTCGGGTAGGGAGGTCGCTCTCCATGTCATTGCGCACGCCTCAGAAGGAGCTCGAGCGTACCGGTCAGGCTGCGTCGGGCACATGGGTGGATCCCGACCGACTGGCTGAGCACATTCGTCGTACCAACCAACCCGTTCCGCTCCAGGAGTTGGCGCGTCAGGCTGTGCGCGCGCACTGGGTGGATGACAGCTCCCACCGCATCTATGCGCCGGGACGCGCCTATCGGGTAGGTGAACGTCTTCGCTTGCTGGACGGGCGCCTGGGCGACGTTGTGGCCGTCGGCGACGGTGTTAACGACATCCAGGGAGCTTTCAAGGTCCTGACGATCCATCTTGCGCACCGCGAGAAGCTGCAGCTTGCGGCCGAGGTCGCCGGCGCCGTGCAGGACGCCACACCCAATGAGGTGTCCGACGATGCGGTCGAGCAGGTTCTGGCGGAGCAGGGGCAGGATGTTGTCCGCGATGTGCGTCAGGTGCTGGCATCCGATCCCCGCTTCATCACCCTCTACTACCGGAATGGTGAGTTTGGCTGCTTGAGGGAGTTCTTCCCCCCGATGAGCCCGGACGTGCTCGACGCCGCCGTCGCGCTGCTTCTTGACGCCTACTTCGACCAGATACAGGTTTCGCGGGTCACGGCATCAGCGGGCGAGGATCTGGATGAAGGTCCGCGGCGTGGTAGTTCTCGCTCTGTGGAGGCGCTCTTCTCCACCGATCCGTTTGAGGAGGCGATCGCAGATTTCCCGGAGACACGTCAGGCTGAGGAGGCGGTCAGTCGGCAGTTTGAGACGGTGCACGCACTGTGGGAACACGCGGAGCGGTTCGGCGCGACGTGGGACGCCTCACAGATGGCGCGCAACTTCGTGCAGCCGCTCTTTCGGGCGCTTGGCTGGTCCACTGTGACATTAAGTGCGCTGTCGGGAGCCTCGGAGGGCGTGTATGCGCTCTGTATCGACGACACGGCGGCAGCGGAGCTGTTTATGGACGATGGGGTGAATCGCCCCTTCGCACGGCGCGTTCCAGCATTGGCCGAGGTGATCGCCTGGGATTGGGCGCTGGATCAGACGGCCCTGCCGGCGGAGCCTGAGCGTCCGAGAGGGCGCGAGGCTATGGAGAGGGAACCGTCCGTCGGGCCTCTTGCGCCGGGCCACCAGTTGATCGGTGAGATGCGGCGTGTGGGGGCGCGCTGGGGGGTACTGACGAACGGCCGCTCCTGGCGGCTGTTCTCAGCCGAAGCTAGCAGCGTCGCACGCACTTTCTACGAGTTGGACCTGTCGACCATTTTCTCTGGACTCGCGGTGGGCACGCGGCCGGGTCTTGAACAATGGCAGGCATTCCAGCGATGGTGGCTCCTTTTCCGCCAATCCTCCTACACAACGGGCAGTGACGGTCGCTGCTTGGTCGAGCGGCTCAGGTTGCGTATCCCGAGAGATGAGGTTCGCGCGCGCGAGCTCTTGCGTGAGCGGCTTTTGGGCGTGGCGCTTCCGGCAATTGCTGGTGGCTTCATCAGTTACCGGCACCAGAGGTTGGGTATAGCCCAGGAGACGCCTGCGACACTGCAGGTGGTTCATCGCGCAAGTGTGTTGCTGGCCACGAGGCTCCTCCTGACCCTGATCGCTGAGGCCCGCGGCCTGCTGCCGGTTGATGACCCTGACTTCCGTCCGTATAGCTTGACCGCGCAGGGACATTGGGCCGTCGAGCGCATGAGTCGGGGACTGCCGCTGAGTTCCGGCGTGTACACGACCCCGCGCTACGATCTGGTGGTTGCGCTCCTCCATCGATTGAGTAAAGGCGATCCGG
Organism: Anaerolineae bacterium; assembly: GCA_016927095.1. The sequence goes on from JAFGNI010000776.1 coordinate 6,247, forward strand.
AGAAGTCTGTACCCGGCTACGGACGGCAGCTCTTCGACCCGGGAGAGAACGAAGACCACGGGTTCCTTGAGCGAACGCATCTCAGTGACGAAGCGGTGGGCCGCGCACTGGATGCGCTGTACAGGTCTGTGGACTATAGCGCGCTCGACGCGCGTGACCTGATCGCGGTTTGTGGCGAGATGATCGGCACGCGTCTTGTCCTGGTTGACGCTGAGGGCAGCCAGGTGGTGATCACGCGAGAGGGCGCGCCGCGGACGGTCGCGGACGACCTACCTGACTACGTAGTGGCGACTTCCGCGGGACAGGCCGTGGCACCGGTTCTCGAGGCGCGCGGCCGAGCGTTCGAGGCGGCTATGGATCGTGTTGTGAAGCTGCGCCGCAGTCTGCGCCGCGCACTTGACCGCCGGCGGCGCGCGGCGCTGTATGCAGAGTGGGAGTCGGCCGCACGTGAGGCGCGGCGGACCCTTCTGACGATCCGGGCTTGCGATCCAGCGATGGGTTCGGGTGCGTTCCTGTTGGGCGTTGCCGACGCGCTCACCGATGGGATCATCGCTGTCCTCCAGGCGTACCACACCGCACACCGTGACGTGCCCCGCGACTGGAACCCGGTCTATAAGCTGATCGACGATGTGAGGCGTGACATCATCGACGAACTGGAGCGCCGAGGCCTGACTGCAGACGTAGGTGCCCTGAATGACGCTTCTCTCCTGTCTCGCCTGGTGGTTGAGCGAGCTCTGTTTGGGGTTGCCCCGGATCGCGCAGCTGTGGAGGTTGCCAAGGCCGCGTTCTGGCTGCACACGTTCATCCCTGGAATGCCCGTGAGTTACCTGCAGCACCACTTGCGTGTAGGAAATGCAGTGTTGGGCGCTGATCTCGCACAGGTCGCGCTGGATTTGGGGCTGCCGGATCTACCGCAAGAGGTCGCCGCGCGTGCGAGCCAGCTGTACCCGTTGACCGAACGTGTCGACACGACGCTGCTGGATGTGCAGTGGAGCGCCGGTCAGGCTGCGGAGGTCGACGAGACGCTACGGCCCTATCGGCTGCTGTTCGACATGGTCGTCAGTGCAGCCCTGGGCGATGCCGAGGCGGCTGCAGCCCTACAGAGTCTAGCGGGCGAGCGAGCCGGGCCGTGGCCCGAGGCCATCACGACGATGGCGCCTGCCTGGCTCCAGGCACAAGCGGAGGCAGAGGGATTCCTGCATTGGGAGTTGGCGTTCCCCGAGGTGCGCACAGCCTCGTCGGGCAGCGCCCGTCCCGAACGGTGCTCATGGGACGGAACTGCGGGATTCGACCTCGTGCTGGGCAACCCGCCGTGGGTTGTGACAACAGACGAAGCCGTGGAGCGCTACATCGGCTCACGGTTCGCGCAGCCGGGCGGCGGCGAAGTCAACGTGCATCACGCCTATATGGCGCTGGCGCGCAGACTTCTGCCGGCCGAGGGCGGGCGTACGTACTATGTGCTGTCCCGCGAGTGGCTGACGTCGCCCGTGGGAGCGGTCTAGCTGTGGACGACCCGGACGCCCACAGGTCGGTTGGTGCCAGCGTGCCATCACCTGCATCGCCACAGATGACTCGCTACCGGGCATACGGGGCGTTCTACGAACGCTACTGGTCACGGCTCTTTGGCGTGACGGATGCAGACCTCGACTTGCTTGCCGACACAATCCGATCAGAGGTTCAGGCAACGGGGCAGGCGACGCACCTTACGAATCTCGTGCGTGCTGTGGTGACCTCACGGCTCAATCAGGGGCCTCGTCTCAACAGCACGCCCGCGCAGGATACCAAGGTGGCCAACCCCCTGGTCCGCAGGTGGGATCCTGAGGCCTCGTGGGCGGTTGGGGATCGGGCAATCTTCGTCGTGCCTGATCTTGACCGTGTCCGCGGGTTCGCTCCGTGGCTTGGCGGAATCGTACAGGTCGGCAGCAGCCATGTCCTGGCTCGGATCGATGGTCGAGGTGCTCCGGAGGTCTACGCGCTGGGCCCGGTCGCTCGCAGCCAGTCGGTGCCGCCGCCCGAGTCCCATCTGGCAGGTCTGGCTGACAGTGACGATATTGGCTCCTGCGCCGACGAGGTCATCTGGCGCTTCGGCACCGTCGTGGTCGGCCGCTTGTTGGGGGCTATGAAGGCCGACAGCCGGTTCGTGGAGCTCGAGGGTCTCTGGTTGCTGCGCGATCTTTGCAGGCGACCGCGCGATCAGGAGCTTGCCTCAGCAGCGCGCGCGCTGTTCGATCAACAGGCGCCATCTCTGACCCTCGATAGCATGCTGTCGCGCGCGAGCGCGGGTGCTCAGGTCGCAGTTGTGGAGCGTTTCGGCTGGGCTCTGGCGCTCGAGGAGCGCTCGGACACTTTCGTGTGCGTTTCTATGCTCCCGCAGTCCCGATGGGCGCTGGCAGGCCCGCCGCCGGTGCCGCTCATTGCGCGACGCACAGCTTACGATCCGGAGTCGTTTGTCATCCTCTGCACTCCCGGCGAGACGCTGTCGCCGGCGGTGGCTCGAAGGCTGTGGGACTGCGGGCTTCTCTACGCCGCTCTAGGTGCGTCCGGTGCATTGCCTGAGTCTATAGATCGTCAGGCCACGGCACTTGAGACAGTAGCAGAGCCGGAGCCGGGCTCTGCGCGAGCGGCGTGGTGGCGCCGGCTCTCCCTGAGCCGGCACTAGGGCAGGTAGCGCCGAGCAGCTGCGTCGTGTAGCCACTCGCGCGCGACCCACAAGGCATCATCGCGTGAGAGCCATCCCTGCCTGACCTGCGTATGCAGGAAGTCGGCCAGCAGCCATTTGACGAGCACGATCTTGCCGTAACACCATTCGATGCAGCGCGCATCCGATGCTACGATCGCGCTCTTTGAGGCGGGGACGGCCTCGATCCGTGCCTGCATCGCCGCGACATAGGTGCTGGCGCGGAAATTGTACCACCAGAGCCCCCCGAGGTGCACGTTCGGATAGATTCGGGCGACCTGTGCAGCGGCCATATTGTCCGTGGGCGCGCCAATGACAAGCTCAAAGCCACAGGCATAGCGCTCGAAAAGCGGGTAGAGATCGGTGATGCGGCGCGGACTGTCCACCGCCATCGAGGTGCGCGGGCTGACGTCACGCTCGACGCCCAAGAAGAGCTGGGCGAACATCCCGTGTTCAGCCAGCGCCTCGAAGAGCACGTGCGACATGGCGGCTTCCGCCTGCCATGGCGCCCAGGGCTGTCCACCAAGGGTGTCCATGAGCGCGACGGCCGGTTTGCCCATCGCCTCGAAAGGCTCGGCTGACACCCGCATGCCGCGGATGCCGTTCGCCTTCAGGGCGGCGACCTCGCTGCGTGCGGCCTCGCGCGCTGCGTCAATCTCGACTGTCGGATCCGAGGACGCCAGAACGCGTGCCAGCCAGGTGGCCTGGTCCCTCCACGTCGGAACGGCAACGCCAACGCCGGCGAGCCCGGGGAAGTCGGCTTCGGCGAGCGCGTTGACAGCGATATGGCGGATGGCGAGCCGATCGACCACTGACTGAGCCCACTCGGGTTTCCCGGCGTGCTCGCGGATCGCCCGATCGAGCGTCTTAATGCGATCCGAGGTACACAGACCGGCCTTGTCGGTGAGTGGATGTCCGTAAAGGTCGCGGCAAATGGTGCGCACGATCAGGTGCCAATGGGTGTTGCGGGCGGCGTTGAACGCGTGCACGAACGCCTCACGGCGCGCCGCCTCGCCGAGGTGAGGTGCGTCGAGCGGATAGCCCACGGACCAGAGTTCCTGCTGGAACCAGAAATAGTGCGCGATGTCCCAGAAGGTCTGCGCGGGAATCGACACACCGGGCATATTGAGGTGGGTATGTGTGTCGAAGACCGGCAATTCAGCGACAGCCTCACGCCACTCGTTCCGTTTCATCTCGTCGTGCTCCTCTCCCC
>JAFGNI010000777.1 GCA_016927095.1 Anaerolineae bacterium
ACCCAGTGTCCGTCCCACCGGATGAAGGCCTCATCATGCACCTGTGTCACCTCAGCGAGCGGCAATGACGCAATCTCGGCTTCGGACATCGAGAGGTCACACCAGATATCCCAACGAAGCTGCCCCTGTTCAAGGATGGCCAGAAAGCCTCCATTGCTACGCATCAGCTCGCATACGGCAGCCAGGACATTCTCCAGGAATTGTTTGAGGTCTGCTGTTGTGAGGAGGCGCTGGCTCAGCTCCTGCGCTTGCGTTACCTCACGTGCGCCTTCGCGGTACAGCATCAGGTCAATCACCGGCTTGAGCAGCTCCACCGCCAACTGCGCCAAGATGACGGCAATGGCGAGCGCGACGAGCGATAGCGTGTACTGTCCCAGGCCCATCAGTGGTTCTAAGGTCAGCCCAACCCCGAAGGCGATAAGTGCCACAATTGCGGTCAGGGGGCCACGCAATAGGAAGCGTACCATACGGTGCTTGATGACCCGATCCGGCATCAGTGTGCCGAAAAACGCCACGCTGTATGCAACTAGGGCCAGCATGACCGCCACGGCGAGGTTTCCGACGATGAGCACGATCTGCAGGATGCCGCTGGAGAGGCCGGCGGGCCACCCGGCGAGCAGCAGGTACGGGAACACCCCCATCGCCGGCGCGACGAAACCGATAGCGAGATAGGCCATGCGTCTGCGGGCCGTATGGGTATAGCAGCGCTCCCGGGCCTGGAAGGTCTCGCGCAGTCCCCACAGCGCTACGAGCGCAAACAGGAGTGCGAAGGGGTAGAAAAGCGGACCCGGTCGAAGGTGAAAAGCCCGTGGCGCCGTCGGGTTGCTCCGCACGACCAGGTCTGTGGTGAGGGCGAACACGGTGATGAGAGCGCTCAGGGCGAAACTCGCGGGACGCAGCCAGGCGGGTATATGATCTCTGACTACTGACAGCCTGATTGCGCGCACAAACTCAAGGTAGAGCGATGGTGTGAACGCGATCCCGATCCACTGCAGGCGAAGAAGCCGCTCAGCATATTCCGGGCCGGCGATGTTGCGCAACAGCAGATCCGTCAGGTAGGCCACGATGACACAGCCCAGAAGACCAACGAAGGTCCGGGCGACCTGACTCCCTCGATTGTAGACGAGAAGGTAGAGCGCCAGCGCCAGCGCGGTCGCGCCGACGCCAGCCGTGAGTACATCGCTGGCCCGTTCCAGAAAGTGTATCCAGTCCATAGCTGCGGTGCGCGCTAATCCTTACCGGATTCTTTGACCAAAGAAGAGCGCAACTTCCTGTCCGGGCCAATAGGCGTCCTGGAAGCCGCAGAAGACAAAGCGATGCTTGAGAGCAAAGGCGATGGCGGGATAAGCTTTTAGCGAGGACACCAGGACGATCTGGCTGATGCGCTGCCTAAGACACCATTCCGTGGCGCGCTCCAAGAGCGCAGTCGCCATGCCGTGGCGTCGCTCCTCCGGCGCAACCACCAGATCGGTGATCTGCGCCTGATGGCGCGCCTGATCGACATCCAGCCCCAGATAACCACTGATCTTGCGGTGCTCGATCGCGACCCAGAACGCGTCACGACGTTGCCATGTCTTGAGCGAGCTCTCGTCTGGCGGCGGAGGCTGAATGCGCAACGTGCGGGGTAGACGGATCTCACGGAAGGAGACCCGCCACTCTCCCCCCTCTTGACGATTGTCCATCTGCCAAGCGGAGTCGGTCTCGTAGGAGAGGTCGATACCGAGGCAGTCGTTCCAGTCATCGTCGCGGGCAATGCGAACAAGCACAGCTTCCTCCTTATTCCTCTGCGGCCACGATATTCACCGGGATGACACACGCTGCGGTGTTCCCATAGATGTCTACTACCACAAGCCGGAATCGGTAAGGTCCACCCGGTGGATATCGCGTTGCCTCCGAGATATCCCAGAATCCCAACGAGCCATTGTCCACCGATTTGTCGACTTGGGCAACAAAGTTCGGTGTCTCCGAACCCGGGAAGACAACCTCAAATCGGTAGTAAGAGAACGCGTTCACATTCGCGGTACCGAGAACCTCAATGACACCCGAAAGGTCGGCGCCTGCAGTGGGGAAGGTGAGTTGTGCCCCGGGATCAGGACAATCGGGCTGGAGCATATCCTGAGAAACGGCAGTCGGGGCCGGCAGTGGCGTCGCCGTCCCCAGGCTTTCCGGGGCAGAGATGATGACCTGGGTCACCGTACCGGAGGCGCTTAGCGCAGAGTTTGGCGAATTGGGCGCCGGGGTCAGGGTGAACAGGCCGCTGCTCGGTGTGGGCGTGGCCGTCAGATCGTCGGTAGGCGTCGGTGCCCAGTAGATATTGATGGTAAACACCGTCGCCGCCAGGGTCAGAAACAGCAGTGTGACGAGACCAGCGCGAGCCATACGCTGCTGGTAGATTTCACGCTCAAGGGTGAACTGCGCCGTGTCTCGCCTGCGTTTCGCCAGGATGGCCGAGGCGGTATAGCCCACAGCGCCGAGCAGACAGACCACGCCGATCCAGACGACCTGTCGGCTGAGCCAACTGAGAATGACGTTCATAGCTCCTTGAGCACACCCCGCACAAGCAGCTCGAGCCGCGGTACCAGAGTCGCGCTGGCCTCAAGCACCTCCTCATGGCTCGGTGCAGGAGC
>JAFGNI010000002.1 GCA_016927095.1 Anaerolineae bacterium
GGCCGTCCCTTGAACCGCACCTTTGTCTCACCCATCGAGAGCCCTGAGGTGCCCGAGAAGACCTCAATCACAGCAAGGTTTTCGCCTGCCTCCAGAACACGGCCACGTCGCACATCACCGTCGGGGCCCTCGACGTCGACGACGTCATCATAGCCCACGCCGATCACGCCCTCGACCACAACGAGCGGACCGTTGATCCGCGCGAGCCCAGTGACCTCCTGACCCGCGGTCATACCGATGCCAATCATGAGTATCGTCTCTCCAGCTCAGCCATCTGGCTCGACAGCGCCTGATCGATCGCGTCCAGGGCACCGCTATCCGCTTGGCCCGTAGCATCGTTAGGCACAGTCTGCTTGATGCGGACAATCCGCTCCACCACCGGCAAGTCCCGCACAAGCGTGATCGGGCAACCCTTGCCGATCAGCCTTGACCCGTGGTCATGGAACGCGAGGATCAACTTCAGCATTCCTACCTGCTTGCCAATGGTTGTGTATGTGTCGATATCATCGAGCGCACTCTGTTGCAGCAGTCCCTCCCGCAGCAGGCGTGCCGTCTCAAGCACCAATCGCTGGTCATCAGGGAGCGCATCCGCCCCAATGAGCTGCACGATCTGCCGCAGATGGTCTTCACGTTGCAGCAGGTCGAGCGCACGCGCACGCAGTTCGTGCCACTCAGGCGCCAAGTGATCTGACCACCACGCCGAGAGCTCGTCGACGTACTGGCTATAGCTCCTGAGCCAGTTGATGGCAGGGAAGTGGCGTTCTGAGGCAAGATCCTTGTCTAGCGCCCAGAAGCAGCGAACAAAGCGGCGGGTGTGTTGCGTCACCGGCTCCGAGAAGTCACCGCCTGGCGGACTCACTGCGCCAATGAGGCTGACCGACCCTCGCGCGCCACCCAAGGTCGTTACCCGGCCGGCGCGCTCATAGAACTCGGCCAACCGCGCCGGGAGATAGGCCGGGAAACCTTCCTCGGCCGGCATTTCCTCCAGCCGGCCCGAGATCTCGCGTAGTGCCTCGGCCCACCGCGATGTCGAGTCGGCCATCATAGCCACGTCATAGCCCATATCGCGGTAGTATTCCGCCAACGTGACACCGGTGTAAATGCTTGCCTCACGCGCCGCGACCGGCATATTCGACGTGTTGGCAATCAGAATCGTGCGCTCCATCAGAGGCCGACCGCTCGCTGGGTCGCGTAGCTCCGGGAACTGACGCAGAACATCCGACATTTCATTGCCACGCTCGCCACACCCGACGTAGATGATGACGTCGGCATTGCTCCATTTTGCCACCTGGTGCTGTAGCACGGTCTTTCCCGCACCGAAGCCACCAGGAATCGCAGCCGTTCCCCCTTTGGCCAGGGGGAAAAACGTGTCCAGAACCCGCTGCCCCGTCACCAGCAATTCCGTGGGCCGGAGTCGATTTCGATAGGGGCGTGGGGTCCGTACAGGCCACTGCTGCAGCATCGTGAGCCGGTGCTCACCGCGATCGTCCGTGATGATCGCAATCACGTCCTCGAGCGTGTAGGTCCCCTCTGGTGCCAGCCAGGACAGGCGACCCGATACGGCGGGTGGCACCATCACCCGATGTGTCACCAGCGGTGTCTCGGGCACTTCACCCAGTATGGCTCCGCCGGACAGCTCCGTTCCTTCGTGTGCGAGAGGCGTAAATCGCCAGCTCTGCTTCCGATAGAGCGGCGTCAGCTGGATTCCGCGACCGATGAAGGCGCCGCTACGGCGCTCCATAACCGGCAGCGGACGCTGGATGCCATCGAAGATGCTGGATACCAAGCCCGGCCCAAGCTCCACCGACAGAAGTGCCCCGGTGCCGTAGACCGCCGTCCCGGGCCGAAGTCCCGATGTCTCCTCATAGACCTGAATCGTGATCTCCTGATGATCAAGCCCAATCACCTCACCAACGAGATGCTCGGGCCCGACCTGTACGACTTCATACATCCGGATACGCGAGGAACCACGTGCACGGACGACAGGGCCGTTTACCCAGATCAGGTCTCCCACACGTCGAAGATCGACTTCGGTGCCGATCACGATCCATCCCCCACCAGCATACGGTAGACCGGAGTCCGCAGCGTCGGGCGCATTCGTGTCAATCGTGTCTGCAATGTGTTGTCGTACCGCAGATGGCCATCAGATGACTCAACAACCACACCGGTGCCGTCCAACAGCAGCTGGCCGACGAGAAGCTCACAGCCCGTCTGAAGACCGATGCGTTCCAGCAGATCGTGGTCCAGGATCGCTTGCGCGTCCGCGTCGGCGTGGATGATCAATGCTGCTCCACCCAGATGTGCGATGGCATCGATGAGAAGGCCTTCCACAATCGCCGCATAGTCCGGCAGGGCGGATGCCGTCTCGAAGACGTCCGCCGCTCTATCGAAGACGAGCCCCAACACTGACTCACGCGCACGCACCTTGAGGGCCTGTGCATCGAGGCCGGCTGTACCCACGGCCTCACGCCTGAGGCGAGCCGCCTTGGCCTCAGCCGCCTCCACCAAGCGCGCCGCTTCATCCACCGCCTCGGCCTGCGCCTGTGCCCGGATCGCCTCGACCCTGGCCCGCGCCTCACCCAGGATCCGCTGTCGATCGCGCTCAGCCTCACGCGCGATGGCCTGCCTGAGCCCTTCCATATCCTGCATCATACCTTGACTCCGATCGAACGGCGCAGCATGTCCGTGATGGAGGGCTGGCCAGAGAGCGGGCCCTCTGGACCCGGTATCTCCACAATAAGCGGTATCTCACTACGTGCGGTAAGTGTGTCGATCCGCTCACGAGCCAGCACCGCTACATCCTGCGTCACCAGGACGATCCCCACATCTGATGCCGCCAGCGCACGATCCAGCGCCGCATGCAGCGCTTCGGCCGTCTCCACAACCTCGCCCTGAACACCCGTCAGGGCAAAGCCCCAGACCGCCGGCGCAGACCCAACGACCAGCACCCTCATTGGTACCCTACCCCAGCATTATGAAAGCGATGATCAGACCGTAGATCGCCACACCCTCCGCCAGGCCCACAAAGAGCAGGGCGCGGCCGAAGATCTCCGGCTTCTCCGCTACGGTTCCCACCGCAGCCGAGCCTACAGCGGCGACAGCGTGTCCGGCGCCCAGTGACCCCACGGCGACTGCGACGGCAGCGCCGATATAGGCCATCGGATCGCGGACGGCGACCTCCTGAGCGAGACCCGCAGCCCGCGCCGATTGGGGCGAGAACAGCCAGGTCATCCCCAACCCAACCATCGCCAGAGCCACGATCAGGTTGAGAACCCCAAGCCCCAGGACTGCATCACGGGTCATACGTACTCGCCCGCGGTGACGCTGCACCAGCAGGATCACAGCCGGCACTACCGGAATCATACCCGCCAACAATGCCATTAACACTTTCATCTCGATGCTCCTCGTCTCACAGTTGCCCAGCCTAGCGCTCTTCTACGGTTACCAGCGACAATGGCCGGAAACTCCGGCCGCCGGCGGTAAAGAACTTGCTAAAGAACTCATAGTACTCCAGACGTAGCGTCTGAATGCCAACGATCATGCCCTCAAAGCCAATCACA
>JAFGNI010000778.1 GCA_016927095.1 Anaerolineae bacterium
GTCTTCATGACCGACAACGGCACCTCTGGCGGGGCCACGCTGGATGAAGACGGGTTCGTGATCGGAGGCTACAACGCGGGCATGCGTGGCATCAAGAACTGGGAGTATGATGGCGGGCACCGGGTGCCGTTTTTCATCCGGTGGCCTGCCGGCGGCATCGGCGGCGGGCACGATGTGGCGGAGTTGACCGCCAACGTCGACATCATGCCGACGCTGCTGGACCTGTGTGGCGTGAGCCCCGGCGAGCACACCTTCGACGGCAGCAGCCTGGTCCCTTTGTTGCGCGGCGAGGCGGTTGCGTGGCCCGATCGCATCATGGTCACCGACTCTCAACGGGTGACGCATCCGATCAAGTGGCGGAAGAGCGCGACCATGACGCGGCGCTGGCGGCTGGTCAACGGCGTGGAGCTCTACGATATCTTGGCCGATCCGGAGCAGCGCCACGATGTGGCCCAGGCCCATCCCGACGTCGTAGCTGCATTGCGGGAGGGCTACGAGCGCTGGTGGGAGAAGGTCTCCGAGCAGTTCGACGGCACGATTCCGATCGTGCTGGGTCGGGCGAAGGGGACGACGGAGCGGCTGACCACACACGACTGGCGCAACGACCCGGTGGCGTGTGCCTGGAACCAGGCGGACATCCGGGCCGGGATGGTCTGCAACGGTTACTGGGAGGTCGAGTTTGCGCAGGCGGGGCGCTACCGTTTCGAGCTGCGTCGCTGGCCCAGGGAGGAGGATCTTGAGATGGTCGCCGGCATTGCGGGTCCGCTCAAGCCCTTCACGGACGAGATCAAGACGGGATGGGGCGGGGGGCGAGCGCTCCCGTTGAGCTCCGCACGGCTCCGGGTGGGTGAACAGGAGCTGGGGCAGGGCATCGAGCCGGATCAGAAGGAGATTGTCTTCGAGCTGGATCTTGAGCCCGGCGAGACGCAGCTGCAGACCTATCTCAGCGGTGATGACGACTTGGCGTTGGGTGCTTACTACGTCTACGTGACGCGGATATAGCGGGTGTCGGATCTTCGGGGTTGCTCAGAGGGTGCCTTAGGGCGGCATTGTTCGCTCTGAGCAACCCGGAAGATCTGCTCAGCAGGAGAAGGATGGCGTGTGATGTCCGAGTTGGACACGGTGCGGGCGCGGTATGCCGGCAAAGCGAACGACGAATGGAAGCGGCTGGAAGCAACACCGATCACGCGCACTGAGTATCTGATCACCTCGGACTGTCTGCGCCGTTATCTGCCGACGACGGGCGCCGTCCTCGATGCTGGCAGCGGGCCGGGCCGGTACGCGGTGGACCTTGTTGGTCAGGGTTACCGCGTGGTGATGCTCGATCTGGTCCGTGCCATGCTGCAGCTAGGTCGGGAGAAAGCGCGCGAAGCCGGCATCCACGCCAACCTCGGTCTTGTTGAGGGCGATCTTGCCCGACTGCCCTATGCCGACGACAGCTTTGACGCGGTCATCAGCTTGGGGGCACCTCTGTCGCACATCACCGATGCCTGGGCAAGATCCCGGGCCGTTGCGGAGATGGCGCGGATCGTCCGAGCAGGCCAGGTCGTCCTCCTGACCGGCTGCACTCGGCTCGCAGCCTACCGTGGCGCCGTCTTCTGGATGGACCTGGCGTTCTTTGACCAGATGGCTTCGTCTGAGGCCCGTGAGCGGGGCATCTTAGATGGGTCACAGCTCTGGTATATGTTCGCCCCGGGCGAACTCGAGGCGCTGGCTCGCACGGCTGGTCTGGACATTGTGGCGCGGGTAGGGTGTGAAGGTCTGGCGAACTACCTGCCATGGCAGCATCTCCTGCAGCTAGAGGAAGATCCAAAACGCTGGCCTGTCTGGCGGGATATGCTTCTGGAGACCTGCGAGGAGGAGAGCATTCTGGGTCTGTCGAGCCACCTGCTGGTGGTCGCTCGAAAGCCGTGATGGTGATGGGTGACTTGCATAGCATCACGATGTAAAGGAGGGATGCGAAGATGAAGCTGGGTGTGGTCTTTCCACAGACGGAGATTGGCGCGGAAGCTGCTGCGGTGCGCCACTATGCGACAACGGCAGAGGAACTGGGCTTCGACTACCTGCTTGCGTTTGAGCACGTGGTCGGCGCCAACCCCGATCGACCGGGGCCGTGGCAGCGAGGGCCCTATGATTATGAGAGCATGTTCCACGAGCCAATGGTGCTCTTCGGCTATTTGGCGGCGATTACCACACGGATCGAGCTAGCCACCGGGATCTTGATCCTGCCACAGCGTCAGACGGTGTTGGTTGCCAAGCAGGCGGCGGAGATCGACGTGCTCTCCGGTGGGCGGTTGCGGCTGGGCGTCGGGGTAGGGTGGAATTCTGTGGAGTACGAGGCGCTTGGGCAGGACTTCCAGACCCGCGGCAAGCGCCAGGCGGAGCAGGTTGCGCTTTTGCGCAAGCTATGGACGGAGCGCCTGGTTGACTTCAGCGGAGGCTTTGACCACGTGCCGGACGCCGGCATCCATCCGCTCCCCATTCAGCGCCCGATACCGATCTGGTTTGGTGGCGGCGCTGACGCGACGCTGCGCCGCATGGCGCGGTTAGGGGATGGCTGGATGCCTAACTTATCGCAGCCGCTGGATCAACTCCCCGCCCGGTTGGAGGCCCTGCGGGGGTATATCCGCGCGGCGGGCCGGGACCCAGCGGCGTTCGGCGTCGACGTGCGCATTGACATGGACCGGACGAGCGAGGAGGACTGGCCTATGATGCTGGTACGCCTGGCGGACCTCGGCGTGACCCACGTCTGCATCAACACGATGGGCAACGGCCTTGATCTGGATGGACATTTGGATGTCGTCGCGCGCTTCCACGACGTGGCGGCGTCGATCTGAGAGACGCGGATGCCTAACAAGGAGGTGAAGGTATGGTAAGCACGACAGAGACTGGTGGCGTTCCGGCGTTGGCTGTGCGTGGCTACTTGCTGCATATCACGCACTACGACCCCCGGTGGAATGCCGCGAAGGCGGAGGAGCAGCCGTTCGATCTTGCACTGGGCCTGGATGTGGTTGATGCGATGGCTGGGGCAGGGCTGAACTGTCTGGTGGTCGACTGCGCCGATGGGGTGCGATACGCCTCGCATCCTGAACTGGCGCGGCACTACAGCGTCCCGATGGCGACGCTGGTTCAGTTGACCGCGCGGGCGCGCGAGCACGGCATCGAGGTCGTGCCGAAGCTCAACTTTGCCCAGAGTGGGCTGCACCGGCACAACCACTGGTTCCGCCCCCACAACGATCTCTTCGACAGCGACCGGTATTGGGCGCTGGCCTTTGAGGTGATCGATGAGCTGATCAACGTGGTGCAACCGTCGCGGTTCTTCCACGTGGGGATGGATGAGGATCATTGGCGGAGCTATGATCAGTACGTGGCGGCAATCCAGACGCTGCACGGTGGCCTGGCGAAGCGTGGGCTGCGGACCCTGATTTGGAATGACTCGGCGTGTCTGTGGCCTCAGGCGGCGATCCATCGCGACAAGTCACTGGCTGCGGAGGCCCGCGCGCCGAAAGAGGTGGTGCACATCGTCTGGGACTACAATGGCGCCGACGAGGGGATCCTGTCCCGCGTCAAGGATGCGGGCTTTGATCTCTGGGGTGCGCCAGGGCATTCGGCGCCTCTGGTCGCTCGCATGGTCGAGGCGTTGCACGCCGTGGGCGGCAGCGGCGTGTTGCTGACCCGCTGGATCCCGTGCGTGGAGGCAAACCGAGAGGCGCTGGTGGGCAA
>JAFGNI010000202.1 GCA_016927095.1 Anaerolineae bacterium
GGCGCCGTCGCCAGCGCCTCCTTGTAGATGCGCCGGGCCCGCGGGCTGCCAACGAGGACCCGCACAAATCTGAGGAGGATCCGCAAAATCCCAGAGCATCCAAAGCGTCGCATCCGCCCGCGCGCTTCGTCCGGAAGGTCCACCGGTTGCGCGTAACCGGTGATATCCACCAGTCCGGCCTGCGCCATCAGCGCCAGCCACGTCTCCTTCTCCTCGGCACGTGCACCAAGGCTGTCCATGAAAGCGTCATCCTGCGTGCCCACCGGCCTAAGCCACGTCGACTCCGTCACGCCGACGCACCCGCCGGGTTGAACTACGCGGGCATACTCCCGGAATCCGAGGCCAGGATCCTCGAGGAACACACTGACCGATTCGACCATCGTCACGTCGAAATGCCCGCTGGGGAACGGCAGCGCCTGGGCATCGGCAACGCAAAAGCTCACTCTTTCCGCCACACCGCGGCGTTGCGCTTCCTCCTGAGCCCGGACAATCATCTTGGGGGTGATATCCACCCCAATCACGCGGCACCCGTGCGTGCGCACGAGGTAACAGGGCGTCAGCCCAACCCCACATCCAACATCGAGCACCAGCGTCTCTGGTCCGATGTGGCAGCCCTCGACAATGTCCTCCGTGGCGGTGAGACTGCCCAGGTGTTTCGTCATGCCCAGGTCGGCGAGCATCCCGAAGTAGTCAGCTTTTGCATCTCTCTGTTCATCGGCGACAGGGGGTGTCACCGACATCGAGTCAGCCATATCTCACCTCCGCAGAATGCCGGGACAGAAACAGCCACGCATCCCATTATAGGAGCGTAACCATAGGCCACAATCTTTGACTTTCGATCTCGCCTCCAGTAGAATCAATTTCGATACAAGTGATCAACAAAAAGAACAAACGGAGCGAGGTATGAACGAGATACTCAAGCAGCTTGTGGAGATGTCCAAGCACCTCGGCGATCCTGCCAGTGACTATGTGATCCTCGGAGAGGGCAATACGTCAGCCCTCAACTCAGACGGTACCTTCTGGGTGAAGGCAAGCGGGTATCAGCTTCCCTCCATTGATGACGGCGGTTTCGTCCGTGTCTCGCTTGCGCGGGCCCTTGCGATCCTCGATGACAAGGACCTGGATGACGGCGCCATCAAGAGCAGGCTCTTAGATGCCCGCGTGGATCCGGAGACAGGACGTTGGCCTGCACCTAACACGCCCATTCGGCCCTCCACAGAGACCGTCTTCCACGCGCTCTGCTTGAGCCTGGATGACGTGAACTTCGTGGGACACACCCACGCGACCGCGGTCAATGCCCTCACCTGTTCCAACGCCTTTGAGGAGGCTTTCAGCGGCCGGCTCTTCCCCGACGAGATCGTCATATGCGGCCAGGCCCCCGTGATGGTGCCCTATATCGACCCAGGACTGCCACTGGCCCGCGAGATCGCCCGGCGGATCAACAGCTACATCGACACCTATGCCGAGCGACCACGGGTCATCTTGATGCAGAACCACGGGGTCGTGGCCTTGGGACGGACCGCCGAGCAGGTGGAGAACATCACCGCGATGATGGTGAAGACGGCGCGCATCATCCTTGGCGCCTACACGGCAGGCGGTCCACACTTCCTGACCCAGGACAACGTGGATCGCATCCATACCCGCCCTGATGAGGCCTACCGCCGCAAGCTCTTGGGCGAATGACAGCTGGAGAAGCTCTCTGCGTTGGCCTAGACACGGGCATCTGGACCAGGGTGTCGCCCCCTGGAAGCTGAGCCTGTCAGGTAAGCCGCTGGCGACTGTCGAGCCGGCACTGTCGATTCAAGACTCAAGATCTATCGATTCGCCTTCAGGAGATGATCAACATGACGGTACGAGACACAATGCGTGTATCCCGGCTGTACGGCATTCGCGATGTGCGCGTAGAGGATGGCCCGATCCCGACACCGGGACCCGGTGAGGTGCTGCTGCGGATCGCGTCCGTGGGCACCTGCGGCTCCGACGTACACTACTACGTCGAAGGGGCCATTGGAGATCAGATCGTATCAGAGCCCATCACGATGGGCCACGAGTTCTCCGCGTGGGTCGCCCAGCTGGGCGAGGGCGTGGAGAGCCTGGAGATGGGACAGCTCGTCGCCGTTGAGCCCGCTATTCCCTGCGGCGTCTGCGAGTCTTGTCAGCATGGGCATCCCAACCTCTGCCCCAACGTGCGATTCTGCGGCACCCCGCCGATTGACGGGGTCTTCGCCGAATACGCGGTGATGCCTGCGGAGAATTGCTTCGTCCTGCCGCCAGGCTTCACGCCAGAGGAAGGGGCGCTGCTGGAGCCGCTGGGCATTGCCATCCACACGGTGGACCTGAGTCACCTCAAGGTCGGCGAGACCGTCGCGATCCTGGGAGCCGGTCCCGTCGGCTTGCTGACGGGTGCCGTAGCCCGGGCCGCTGGCGCAGGCACCATCTACATGACGGAACCCCAGGCGCACCGCCGGGCCTTCGCCCTGGAATACTGTGCCGATGCCGTCTTCAGCCCGGAAGAGGAAGATGTGGTCGCTGCGATCATGGAAGCCACAGACGGGCGCGGCGTCGACGTCGTCTTCGAGGCAGCCGGCGCTCCGGATACACCCGACCAAGCCGCGCACATCGCCCGTCCTGGGGGCAAGATCATCGTCGTAGGCATTCCGTCTGAGGATCGCATGGTCATGACCGCCTCGCAGGTCCGGCGCAAGGGTCTGACGATCAAGCTAGTGCGGCGGATGAAACACACGTACCCCCGGGCGATCCGGATGGTCGAGACCGGTATGGTCGATGTCGCTGCACTGGCGACACACCACTTCCCGCTGGAGGAGATTGGCGATGCCTTCGAGCTGGTCGCCGGATACAA
>JAFGNI010000779.1 GCA_016927095.1 Anaerolineae bacterium
AGCACAATTGCATTGTCGGCCCATACTTGTTACAATAGTGGCATCAGCCACATCTGAAGGGGCCATAGGAGGCAGCATGACCACAGCAAGCCAAGGAAGTCCAGTCGCCTACGTGTCCGCCGACGCTCGTAACCTTAACAACGTGCAGCGCGTGCAGCGCAGCCTGATCTGGTTTGGGCTCTTTATCGTCTTGGGAGTCCTGACCGCCGTCATCTCTTTGGTCCTGTTCGCGGTTGAGCCAGCCTTGGGCATCATGGCCCTGGTTGTCGGCGGTTTGCTCTGCCTCGTCCTGCCCGGCCTCGTCAGCCGCTGCCTCTACATCGTCTCCGAATACGAGCGCGTCATCGTGCTCAAACTGGGCAAATTCGTCGGCGTCCGCGGTCCCGGTCGGTTCTGGGTCATTCCCTACCCTCCCTTCAACGAATCGGTTGCGGCCCTGATTGACATAAGAGTCCAGACACGCGTCATCACCGCTGCGCAGACCCTGACGGCTGATAACGTGCCAGTCGGGTGCGAGGCCGTGATCTTCTGGCGCGTTGAGGATCCCCGTCATGCCGCCCTGAGTGTCGCCAACTACCGCGAGGCGGTCTTCCAAGCAGCCAACAGCGCCTTGAAAGACACGATCGGCACCTTGGAACTGACCGATCTTCTCGGACAACGCGAGAAGGTCTCCAAGCAGCTCAAGAGCATCATCGACACAGCCGCCTCGACCTTCGGCGTTGACGTCACCTCCGTGGAGATCACCGACGTCCACGTGCCTCAGGACCTTGTGCAGGAGCTCAGTGTGCTGGCCCAGTCTCGTCGTGCAGCCATGGCCAAGATCGCTGAAGCCGAGGCTGAGAAGGCAATAGCCGAGAAGTTCAACGAGGCGGCGGATGTGATGTCTGATCGCGCAATGGAGATCTACCGTCTCAACGTTCTAGAACGCATTGGCCGCGAGGAAGGCAGTCAGATTGTGGTCTATGGCCTGAGCAGCCGTGACCCGGGCTTCGAGTCCACAGCCGCGGCAACAATTGCCGGAGCCAAGACCAGGTAGCTCCGTATGGGATCCGCTGTGCCACTACAGACGCTCGAGGGAACCCTCGAGCGTCTGACGTTTCACAATGAGGAGAACGGCTATACCGTTGCGCGCCTGATTCCCGAAGGGAAGTCCTACGAGGTCACGGTCGTAGGCAACCTTGCAGGCGTCACCGTGGGCGAGTCGCTCAGCCTCAAAGGAATCTGGACAACCCACAGCCGCTATGGACGCCAGTTCGAGGTCCAGTCCTTCAGGGTGAAGCTCCCGGCAACCCTTGAGGGCATCCGGAAGTACCTGGGGAGCGGCCTTGTCAGAGGCGTGGGTCCCATCACCGCAGAACGTATCGTCGACACCTTCGGGCTGGAGACGCTGGATGTCATCGAACGCGACCCACAGCGATTGCGGGAAATCACGGGCGTCGGCCCGAAGCGCGTGGCCCAGGTCAAGGAGGCCTGGGAGGAGCAGAAGCAGATCAAAGAGATCATGGTCTTCCTACAAGGCCTCGGCTTGAGCAGCAGCCTCGCCGTCAAGCTCTACAAGCAGTATGGACCTGAGGCCGGGATGATCGTACAGACGACACCCTACCGGCTGGCCAAAGAAGTCTTCGGCATTGGTTTCAAGACGGCGGATAGGATTGCCCAGAGCATTGGCATTCCCCCCCACGCCCCAGAACGCATCCAAGCCGGCCTACGCTATGCCCTGTCGCAGTTCAGCGACAGTGGTCACTGCTATGCAGCCCGCGACGCCCTTGTTGCTGAGGCAGCCGCACTGCTTGAGGTGCCATCGGAGGCGTGTCAGGCTGCGTTGGTGGACCTGATCACTGCCGAGGAGATCATCGAGGTCGAGACAGAGGCGACCTTCTCGGGGACTGCCGTCTACCTTCCGCCCTTCTACTACGCAGAGATCGGCGTCGCCACCCGGCTCCGGCACCTGGCTTCAGCGAGTCGTGATCGACTCGGCGCCTTTGGGGATGTCGATTGGGACGCAGCCTTCGCCTGGCTAGGGGCGCACAGCGCCATCCAGTTGGTCGAAGCACAACAGGCTGCCATCAAGATGGCGCTCACGGAGCGCGTGAGCGTTGTCACCGGCGGACCCGGAACGGGCAAGAGCACGATCACCGGCAGTCTGATTCAGCTGCTTCAGGCCCAGGGCCGCAGTGTGCTCCTGGCGGCGCCCACCGGACGGGCGGCGAAACGGCTCAGCGAGGCAACCGGGTTACCGGCAAAGACCATCCACCGCCTGTTGGAGTTCAAGCCCGGTGCCGGGACGGTGTTCCTGAAGGACCGCGACAATCCTTTGGACGCCGACCTGATCATCATCGATGAGGCATCGATGATTGACATCCTGCTGGCTAACCACCTCTTGAAGGCTGTCGAGGCCGGCACCCATCTGCTCTTTGTCGGCGACGCCGATCAACTGCCATCTGTGGGGCCCGGGAATGTGCTTCACGACATGATTCAGAGTGGCGAAGTGCCGGTAACACGCTTGGAGACCATTTTCCGCCAATCTAAGGATAGCTACATCATCGTCAATGCGCATCGCATCAACCATGGGGAGATGCCCGTCTTCAGCCGCAGATCGTCTGACTTCTTCCTGTTCAACAAGCCGGATCCCGAAGAGGCCGCGGATATGGTGATCGATATCGTGGCCAAGCGCATTCCCCAGAAGTTTGGCTTTGACCCACGTTCCGATATCCAGGTTCTGAGCCCGATGCACCGTGGTGCAGTTGGGGTGACCCAGCTGAACCGGCGCCTGCAGCAGGTCCTCAACCCACCCGAACCGTCGCGCTCAGAGATCTCCCACGGCGCGCGCGCGTTCCGAGAGGGCGACCGTGTGATGCAGATCCGCAATGACTACCACCGCCAGGTCTTCAACGGGGACATGGGAGAAGTCGTGAGCATAGATTCCGAGGATCATCTCGTCCTCGTGGATTTCGAAGGAGAGCGCATTCCCTACGAACTCAGCCAACTGGATGAGCTCGTCCACGCATACGCGGTGAGCATCCACAAATCTCAAGGATCAGAGTTCCCCGCCGTCGTCGTCCCGATGCTGACACAGCATTACGTGATGCTGCAACGGAATCTCCTCTACACAGCCGTGACGCGGGCCCGCCAGCTGGTCGTTCTTGTCGGAGACCGCCGCGCCCTAGCCATCGCGGTGCAAAACAACCGCATCACCGACCGCAACACGCGACTTGCCGAGCTTCTCAACGCGCCGGCTCCAGAGGACGCAGCGCCTGCCACGGGCGGGTACTACGCCCAGAGTCTATGGGACCGGACTTGAGACAATCCGCTACCCTGTCTGGACGCGCCCGAGCTCGTCCCGCTGATCTGCTTGCCAGTGGCAGTTCTTGTACTTCTTGCCACTACCACACCAGCAAGGATCATTGCGTCCCGGGCGCGCAAACGTACGCGGTTCTGGTGCCGCGCCCGGGGCCCGGAAGACGAGATCCTGCGTGCTGGCGTCCTCTTCCACGAACGGATCGTCGTAGTCGAAGCCGTCATGCATAGGATCCCAGAACGCCTCGTCGTAGTCGTCTGCCCACTCAGGTTCGTCGAAGGCCGTGCCATAGGCGGCCTCTAGGCCCTGCATCAGCTCCTCGAGCGTCAACTCCTCGTAGTAACGTCGGAAATGGGCATGAGCTTCTGGTTCTGGTGTGGCGTAGACTAGGTCCGCCAGCTCGTTCGCTTTGCCTCTCGGGTCATCCACGCCCGCGGATGCGAAATAGGGTGTCAGGTTATCCACAAAAGTCTGTCGACCGGTCCGGTGCGCGATGCAAGCGATGGTCGCCTTGGCCTCCCTTGCCCAAGTCGACGGTCCAGCAGCCATTATGTCGAAGAGACTGAGCACCGCGCGTTGGTCACCGACGCGACTCAGCATAGGAAAGACCTCGGGGAACTCGGCTTCTGCTTCTAGTACCTCCGTGAGGACCTCTGTTGCCATTGCGTCCTCGAAATCCACCAGCGCCCAGAGTGCGCCGGTGGCGCTCGCATAGTCACCTTGTGCCAGTAGAGCTTCGCAGTGCCCCCGCACCAAGTCCGCTGTCTCGCGTGCGTTCTGCAACCCGAAGACAAGACAGGCCAGCGACCGAGTATCGCTTCCCATAGCATCCCACGCGTCTACGAGGAGTGTCACTGCCTCAGGTACTGACCGATTGAGCAAGACCATTAGGTGCCCATTGACCCACTGCTCCTGCTGTCTGGCCTCGTCATCGTCGGGCACGGGTGCCGTTAACTTCTCGATGATCAGGGGGCCAAAGCGTTTCTCCGCAGACTTCATGCGCTCCAACCACAGCTCGAACAGGCTGGGGTGGAGGGCTGGCAGGATATCTAGCAGCTTGGTCGCGCTCCGGCTCCGCCGGAGCAACCTTTCCTGTCTCCCAACCATCTCGCTTGACGCATCGTCTTCTGGAAGCACCATGCCCAGAAGCTGCAACAGAGCAGGCGAAAGCATCTCCTGCCGGACCAGAGTAATCGGCTGATCGTAGAGCTCCATGCTGCCACCGTCCGCAGCATATCCGATGTCCTTCAGCTCAAGATTGACCACCATCGCGTCAAAGGCCTCAGGGTCGAACACCTCACCACCGTACCACTCGATGTAGTCCTGGGACTCAGGGCGCTCCGGGTTCGCCAGCGCGTCGAGAAAGGTATGGTATCCCGGGATGCCACCCACATCCTCAGGTGGACAGGCCCGTCGCCCTTTGACGCATTGGGGGTAGATCTCCTCAGGATCAGCCGGCAGGACCTTCTCAAGCTGTAGCGTGTGCACCCATCCATCGCCGAAGTCGTACTCGTACTTGGCCTTGCTTCCTACTTGCGGGAGTAGGTCTGCTAACCGCACCGTCGCCTCGTCGACGGTATCATCAAACTCGTACTCCGGGGGGCAGAAGGCTTCGCCGTCACGGGTGAACATATGCAAGTGCCCTCCCCACCACCCCATCGCCACTTGCAGCGTCTCGTGGACCCAATCGAGGGTGTAGTCTTCAGGGATCAACAACCGGCGCCAGATTGGCGGCCTGATACCGTTCAGATCCACTCGGATCTGGTAGACCTTGTCACTTGTGCCGGCCTCCGGCTCCATCTCGTATGTCATCGCGCCCCCACCATTCCCCCGCGCCTGCGGGCCCTCTCTTGCACGATCATATCTCGTGTCGTACCACTGGCAAGGCCGCGTCACCCGGCGCGTTGGCATAGAAGCCATCCGGCTCAACGTCAGGGCACAGACAGTACCGATCAGTGCCCTGGCAAGCAGCAACCGGGGAACTGCATCCGCCAGTCAGGAAATGCTCAAGCCTGTGGTCCAACACAACCTCGTAGCTCACCCCAGCGCTTGCAACGGATCCCTGTCCGTCGCTCTCCGGCGTTCAGGTCGGACTACCTGAGACAAAGACACAGCATCGCAACCACAATGCTTGCGCGATTCACCGACTATGCTATAATGCTGATCAGCAACATAGGCCGCGGGTGTAGTTCAGTGGTAGAACGTCAGCTTCCCAAGCTGAATGTCAGGGGTTCGAATCCCCTCACCCGCTCAATTGAGGCGCCGCCGGACCAATCCGGCGGCGCTTCTGCTCAGACCAGCAAGACCACGGCGATGCCGGTGACCAGCATCACAACCAGGCCAGGCCACACATAGCGTCGCAACCCCTTCGAGCCGGCGGACATCGCGAACACACCCTTAAAGAGCGTGTTGGCCATTGCGGCGATAACAACCGCGCGTGTGGCAACCCCAAGACCCAAGCCCTCGCCGCCGCCCTGCTGAACCAGATCGACCATAGAGAGCGTGATGGCATCGATGTCCACAAGCCCCGACACGAAGCTGGAGATGTAGATCCCCAGATTCCCAAAATACACCTGCGCTGCACGGGCGACCAACAGGATGATTGCATAGAGCGCACCAAAGCGCAGCGCTGGGCCAAGCTGGAAGGGGTTGGAGAACTCCACGCTTTCGCTGTCACTGGACGGCTGGGAGAAGTAGAGATAGGCACTGTAGGCGACGCCCATCAGAGCGGAGACACCCAGAGGTATGAGCAGGCGCTGGGCCAGGGCTGCTTCCAGAGTGAAGACGACAATGAGCACGCGCACAAATGCAACCACCCACGCGACGACAAGCGCAAGCGCAAAGGGCCGCGATAGCTCTTCGCTGCTGCCCCGGCTGCGCTGCGAGAAGCTCATCGTGACTGCAGTACTGGACGCAATACCACCTAGCAGGCCGGTCAAGCCGATGCCACGACGCGTCCCCACGAATTTGATAAGGACATAGCCCACGAAGCTCATACCGCTGATGAAGACAACCATGAGCCAGATCTTGTGTGGGTTAAGGACATTCAGGGGCGCGGGGCCGTAAGCCTGGTTGGGCAGAATCGGCAGGACGATAACAGCGACAATGGCGAACTTCACCATGGCATAGATGTCGTCCCGCGTTATAGCGTGGGTGAGACTGCGAAACTCGTGCTTGAAGGAGAGCAGTGCCGTCACGGTGACACCTAAGGCCGCAGCGACCGGGATGAGCCCTAGATAGCACAGGCCACCTGTGCCGTAGGCCACAACAGCAGCCATCTCAGTCGTCATTCCCGGCTTGCCGATCTTAACGTCAGCGTGGTAGGCTAGTGCCAGCAACACGACCAGGGCTAAGGCGCCGCCGAAGAGCGGCAAGCCAGACGCAAGCTCCTCGGAGACCGCTGCCATCACGTAGCCCGCCAGGCTCATCAGGGAGAAGGTACGGGCGCCGGCAAAGAGCTTGCCCTCAGGCTCATCATAGACCGCCTCACGCTGTATGCCGATCAACAGGCCTATACCCAAAGCCAGCCCGAAGCGGTAGAAGTAGTCCCGTAGTGCCATCAATACACCTCCCAGGCCTCTCTGTCTCCCGGATGCTCAGCGGCTAGAAATCCGTCGTTGCCTCCAGATTATGCCACGCCGGATCCAAAAACTGCTGCACCTCGATGACGTAGCCGTTGGGATCAAGGGCGAAGAAATGGTAGATGCCGTAGACCTTGTTGACGGTGGGCATCCTCTCGATAGGGATACCCTCTGAGCGCAGGTAGGTATACCAGGCGTCGACCTCATCCGTCACCAACGTGCAGAGGATCCCCGTGGGCTTGTCCGCGGTTTCATCGCGTTCGCAGAAGCCCAGGTAAGCATCGCCTGCCACATGGTAGATCCGGCAGGTGCCCTGATCCAGGACCAAGGGCATCAACATGACCCGTTCATAGAAGTCCGCGGTCTTGGAAAGATCCCGCGTGTAGAGAAAGGTGATCTGCTGATCTATCGTAGGTCTGGTCATGCAACAGGTGCTCCTACACTCCCTGCGTGGTCAGACAAGCGCCCTACGGCGTGGCGGTCGTCGCGCTGACCGGGCCCAGTTCCTCACCAGCCTCCGCCTTCCGCTCAGGCGCCCAACCCGACCGGCGCCACAGCCAGGCAAGCCACAGACGCCAGCGCAAGCGCAACCATAACCATATGGCGCGCCGGCGCTCAGCAGCCGACACGGAGCCTGCAGGACCATACCATGTCAACGCATAGAGATCCAAGAGCCCGCGAACCTCATCAACACCGGGCTCGATCAACTCGACACCGGTGAAACCATGGGCGTCGGCGATGGTCGCCAGACGCTTGCCCAGGGAATCCGACAGCTCCAGCGGGGTGTCGCCGGTGTGCAATGGGATGCGCAGGCGCCTAGCGTAGCGCTTGAGGCGTCGCTGCAGTCGCGAGATCATCCTACGTGGCGAACCGATAGACAGGATCGCCATGTCGATCGCCGTACCCAGGCCTATGACCAAGGCGAGGCCACCAACGCCAGCCAGCAGCCACTGACCGATGACAAGGATCGGTCGCTCCCCATCCGGCTCAGCCGCCACCAGGGGCTGCGAAATATCGCTCTCTGGCCAAATGAAGTCCTCCTGCTCAGTACGCCGAACGATAGGGGGGCGACCGCCCGTAGGCTCGAACTCGATCCAACCGTAGCCTGGGAAGTATATCTCTGGCCAAGCGTGCGCATCAGCCTCAGTGACCACATAGCGAGCCTGCACCGGATCGTAGGTCCCGTTTAGGTAACCAATCACTAACCGCGAAGGCAATCCCGCGGCTCGCGCTAGTACCACCATCGACGTGGCGTAGTAGTCACAGTAACCCTTCTGTAGCTCAAACAGGAAGAAATCGGCGATATCTTCGCTGGCACCCGGTCCCGGAACATCGAGAGTATAGGGGAATTCACGTAGATAGCTCTCAATCGCCAATGCCCGATCGTAAGGGGTTGGCTCTGTCGCTGTCAGGTCGCGCGACAACGCGAGCACCCGCTCTGGTGTTGAATCCGGTAGCCGCAGATACCGTGCCAGAATCCACTCAGGGTACGCCATCGATGCGGACCGCAGTTGCTCCTCGGTGGGTGTGAGGTAGACCGAATCGGCAGTATACTGCCGCTCCGGCGTGGTGGCGGCGAACTTCTCCCCAGGCGGACGCCAGAGCACCTCAAAGGGTTGGTCCACGGAAATCAGCGTGCCATCCACTAGCACGATGTTCGAGTCACCGCCACCGATCAAGCGCACATTCTGTCGCAGCGTGCGCACATAGTCAGGTTCGGTATCCACCACAGTCGCCGGCTCCCCCGGCTCATAGGTGGCTGTCTCTGTAGAACTGGTCGCCCACCCC
>JAFGNI010000780.1 GCA_016927095.1 Anaerolineae bacterium
TCAACCTTCACGCAATGACGGACACACCCGCCCCGATCAACGTTCGCATTCGCGCCTTCCAGCCGCATGATCAGGCTGCGGCAAAGGACCTGATCCTCGCCGGGCTCGAGGAACACTGGGGCACCTTGGACCCGACCCGCAACCCGGACCTGAACGATGTCGCGGCGACCTATGCCGGCGCGAGTTTCCTCCTTGCGGTTATGCGCGACGACAGCGTAGAGCGGATCGTAGGCACCGGCGCGCTCAAGCCCCACAATGCGACCACAGGCGAGATCGTGCGGATGTCGGTCGCGCGCGAGGCACGCCGTCGGGGGATCGGGCGGCGCATCCTGGACGCCCTGCTCGACGAGGCCCGTGTCCGCGGCATGACCCGCGTCATCCTGGAGACCACCGAGACCTGGGCCGGCGCCATCGCCTTCTACCTCGCCGCCGGCTTCGAGATCACGCACTATCAAGACGGCGACGTCTACTTCTCCCTGAACCTAACACCCGACAATAGCCAGCACCAAACCACGAATCTCGCGAATCCCCACGAATGAAAACCCATAGATTCGTGTGGATTCGCGATTTGCTGCGGCCACGAATCGCCCTGGATGATCTATCCGCCGAACATGCCGAGCTGGATCAGGATCGCCCGCTCGACTGCAGCCATCTCGCCGGCTGTCAGACTCCCGCCGCAGTCCACTAGGCGGAGCTTGCTCACGGTTGTGAGCTGATCGGCCATAGCTTTGCCCGCCCGGCCCTGGAATGAGACGGGTGCCTCGCTCGGGTAGATCCGGTCGACTTGGCTGCTGAGGGGAACGACTTGGACGCGGTTCAGGTGACGATTGGCGGCATCGTTGCTGACAACCACAGCAAGACGGCGCTTACGAATCTCCACGCCGACGGCGGGATCGAAGTTGACCCACCAGACCTCACCACGCTTCGGCATCGACGTCACCGACCGTGGCCTCAGCGAGTTCGAGCGCCCCGACCTCGCGTGCCTCGTCCGCCGCCATCTCCCTGTACGCAGCATCGAGGTCCGGAAGTGTCACATGAGGGCGGACCAGATCCTCGATGAAAGCGCTGATCTTGCCCGCGCCCACAACGCGATAGAGGCCCTCGTAGACCTCCTCGTCAACGGTAATCGTCAGTTTCCGCTGCATCGCAGCCTCCTGCGCATCCCAACACGTATCTTATACGTATTGTATCGCCCAAAGCCCCTTGGTCAAGACACGACCGCCTGGAGGCGACGAACGGCACCTCCCCCTACTCCCTACTCCCTTCTCCGTTCTCCGGCTGACAGCTGACCGCTGACCACTGACCGCTAACCGCTGACCGCTCCCCTCTACGCCAAATCCCGGATCCGCACCTCGATCCCCGGCTCCTCCGCCAGCAGCGCCGTGAGCCGGCTGGTGTCAGTGTCGCCGAAGTGATAGGGATAGAGCACCTTGGGCCGGAACGCCTTGGCGGCATCCGCCACCATCTCCGGCGTCATCGTGTAGGGCAGGTTCATCGGCACGAAGGCGATGTCGATGTTGGTCAGGCGCTTCATCTCCGGCGTATTCTCGGTGTCGCCCGCCACGTAGACGCGCACGTCGCCAAAGGTGAGCACGTAGCCGTTGCCATGCCCTTTCGGATGGAAGGGCTCCCCGTCCGGACGCTTGTGCGCAATGTTGTAGGCCGGAACGGCCTCAACCGTAAACCCATCCACCTCGCGGACGTCGCCGGGACGCATCACGACGCCCCCGTCGACGCGCTCGGCGCAGAGCTCGGTCAGGATCACGCTCGTGTCGGGGGTCCGGATCGCCTTCAGCGCCTTCGGGTCGAGATGATCGCCGTGCTCGTGCGTGATGAGCACAACATCGGCCTCCGGCAGCTCGCCATAGTCGGCGACCCGGCTGTAGGGATCGATATGGATCACCTTCTCGCCGAAGGTGACCATTAACGTGCCGTGACCCAGAAAAGTGAGCTCCAGGTCGCCGGCTGAGGTCTTGAAGACATCGCTCACAAAGGACTGCTTGGCCATCGTGGTGCCTCCTCTTCGTGGTCCTGCTGCGCCCCTGTCACCGCTCAGACAAGGGCGCCGGTTCAAACCGCCTTCCGTATATCGTGTTGCCCCCAAAGGAGGGGGCTACCACCAGTGTAGCCCGGCAGGGACCACGTGTCAATGGGCGTGTCAGGGCGTGTCTCACTAGATCCCTGAGACGCAGGCTGCCTGAAGGTGTACCATGCAGAAAGGGCTAGCGGCGCGCGCCGCTAGCCCTTTCCATGCTGATGTCAGTTCAGTCCGCGGCAGGCTCAATGACGATCCCCGCGAGAGGCGTCTCCACCAAGGATTCGACATCCGAGAAGGATGCGCTGAGCATCGTGCCCTCGAAGTCACCCAAGCCGATACCGTAGACCCAGCCTTCGGCAAGGCCATCCGTCACGGTCCCGAAGAAGCGGGAGCGGAAAGTGCCCTGACGGCCACCGTAATCCAGCGTGAGCATCGTTGAGCCCCACATGAGGCCGTCACCTGTGGCCTCATCCAGGTTGAAGTTGGCGGCAACTTCTTCCTGACCAGAAGCCTCGCCCGTGATCGGGCGGACCATGCGCTGGCCCCGGATGCGAGTCATCCCTTCATCATCCACCCACTGGCGGTCAATCCCGAGCTGTTCGGCCTCGCCCAACACAGCGTTGAAAGCTGTCTCCATGTGGGAGGCCATCACCGGTGCGGCGAACACCGACAGCGCCGCGACAAGGGTCAACCCAAGCAACACCAACCGTTTCTGCGCGCTCATCTTTATCTCCTTGCGTTGCTGTGAATTCCGACTGCTTGCCCACAGCATAGCAAGGGAGTGTTACCGGGCCGTTACTCAGGTGTTACCCGCTGGGTCATTGTAGCGCGCGGCAGCTCACGGATGCAAAACGCATCCCCGCACCCTCAGGCCAGGCGCCGGGGTACAGAATGCGGTCAATCCAGCCACTGGCGTAGAAGCCGGCTTGGGCGTTGCGCGTCAGCGGGAAATTTGTCGTGCCCACGCACCACCACCGCGCGGCGTCGACGCTGACCAGCGCGCGAACCTCCTCACCACGCACTTCGAGGCGGATCCAGACGCGCGCCGGGCGTGGAGCGGGCCCGGGCAGATGATGCCCACCAAGGTCCGGTAACCGACCACGACCGATCAGCATATCCTTCCCCTGCTTGCAGACGAGTATGGCCATGTCGCGGGGACCGAGCGCGCCCCAGTCGAGCCGGAGGAAGGACTCGTCATCGATCCAGAGCAATAGCCCACCGATGGCAGGGCGGTCGGATCTCGCCGATGACACCATCGCCTCCAGCACGAAGCCTGCGGTTGAACCCGAATCGGGCAGCGCGTGCAGCAGTCTGGGCGCACCCCGGTTCAGCAACCAAAGATCACGACCATTGGCCGCCAAGACTTCCACAGCACCATCTGGCTCGGGCAGGAAAGCGTAGGCACAATCGCCACATGGGTCTTGCCACGTCCACGCATCGGTAAGGCGATCGTTCGGCAATACGAAGGCGGCGCGACCGCCACCTGGAGCAGACGTAGCTGGCGTCAAGTACCATTGGCTCGGCGCTCTGACGATGCCGCGCTCATCAGACGCCGCGTCGGGGATGAAGGTATGACGATGGGGAAACCGGCGGCAGAGCTCTCGGAAGGTAGCGCTGTCCGGCGCGGCTGCCTCCAGCGCACCAAGCAACTGGCCAAGGCCCAGGTTCGGCAAGACCATGATCCAGCCCCCGAGGGGGCGCGGCATGCCCGGCTTGCTCAGAGCGGAAGCCGCCTGGAAGTGCTGCAGCGCCGCCTCGCGGTCGCCCCTGCCAAGCTTCAGTTGGCCCAGTAGAAGATGGCTCAACCAAGGCACGATCTTCCTGTCAGTCCCGCCGCTGAGCTGCAACGCTGCCGCCAGCGCCTGCTCGGCCCCTGCCGCGTCGCCAGCGCAGCGAAGCATCAGACCGCGCAAGAGCTGCCCCCACCGCCTGTAGTAGGGCGATGGCACCGCCTCGCGCCAACGAGCGCTCTCCTGCATATGCTGGAACGCTGCGTTCAAGTCCCCGAGCTGTAAACACCAGAATGCCATCCGCCAGTGCCAGAAGATGCCATCGACGGACTCCCCGGTCTGCGAGAGTGTGGCGACCGCCTGCTGCAGATGCGCAATCGCCTCCTGGAGCCGGCCCTGCATCCAGAGGAGATCCTCCCAGCGCTGGTGCATCAGGCCGATCCCCCGGACGTCGGGCACCTCCTGCAGCTTCCGCTCCCACAGCCTCAACCAGCGCTCACCCTCTTCGACCTTTCGATCTCGGAGAAGCTGCGACAACACGGTTTGGTAGACCGAGGCTAGCTCCGGGCGATAGGGCAGCTTCGCCACCACCTCGCCGGCTTGATACCAGAGCTGGCGAGGTCGAGGCTCGGCCTCGTCGTAGCTGCTGAGCGGCCCCATCGGCGTAACCACCTGAAGCAACGCTGCCTCAGCCACGTCCAGTTTGTCGCCGAGCAACGCCAAGGCTTCTAGCGAGGCCTCCGCCTGGGCGTCCGTTTTGTCCAGCACAAAGAGCGCCTGGCCCAGCCAATGATAGCACCGGGCGACATCGCCTGGTGCTACCTGTGCCTGTCGCGCCAGGTCAATAGCAGAGCGTAACGTCTCCTCGGCACCGAGAGGGTCCCCGTGACCAAGCTGAATACGCCCCAAGCCCAGCATGGCTTCCACCCGCTGCGGCGCCATGGCGCATGAATCCTGGGCAGCCAGTGACAAGACGCGTTGATAGCTCTTGCGAGCCTCCTCAGTAGCATAGACGCGTTGGGCTGCAGCAGCAGCGCGTAGGTAGTATCCAATCGCCTTCTCAGTCTCTCCGGCGGCTTCGTAATGGTAGCCGATCTGCCCGGCGACCGTGTCGAGATCATCA
>JAFGNI010000203.1 GCA_016927095.1 Anaerolineae bacterium
ATGGCGTTGTTCATCCGCGTGATCTTCTCCTGGATCCGCGTCCCCTATTCCAGTCGCATCACGCGCCTCCTGTGGTCGATCACCGAGCCGGTGTTGGCGCCGATCCGGGCGCTGATGCCGCCTTTGCCGGGCATTGATCTCTCTCCGCTGATTGCCTTTTTCCTGCTACGCTTGTTACAGCAGATCGTCTTCTCCTTGCTGTCGTGGATCTTCTGAACGACCCCTGGTGTCGCTAAATAGAGAGACGCCCCTTTGCGGGGGCGTCTTCGCTTTTTGACGTAGCAGGTCCGGCGGTACTCAACCTATCCGAGGGAAACCGCAAACCGGCGCAGCCGTTTGAGGCCCTCCCGCAGCGTCTCGGTGTCGGTAGCATAGGAGATGCGGATGTTGGTGTCCGCACCAAAGGCGATACCGGGCACCGCGGCAACGTGCTCCTCCGCAAGCAGGCGTTCGCAGAAAGCCATCGAACCAAGGCCCGTCGCGCTGATGTTGGGGAAGGCATAGAAAGCGCCCTGCGGAAGCGCGCAGGTGATCCGGGGAATGGCACGCAGCGCCGGTACGACCAGATCGCGGCGGCTTTCAAAGACGCGCCGCATCTCGGCGACCGCCCCGGCGGATGCTGTAGCATTCAGCGCTGCCAGGGCGCCGTACTGCGCGAAGGTCGTGGCACCGGAGGTGCTGTGGGACTGCAAAGCAGCAGCCGCCTTGATGATGGGCAGCGGCCCCGCTGCGTAACCGAGGCGCCAGCCCGTGGCGGCAAACGCCTTGCTGAAACCATTGCAGGTCACGGTAAGGTCCAAGACTTCCTTCCCTAAGCTGCCGATACTCCGGTGTTCCACACCATCATAGACCAGCTTCTCATAGATCTCGTCGGCGACAACAAGGATCTGTCGCCGGACAATCACTTCGGCCAAGGCCGCGATCTCTGCCGTTGTGTAGACGGCGCCCGTGGGATTGGAGGGTGAGTTTAGGATCAGGACCCGCGTCTTGTCGGTGATGGCAGCATCTAGTTGCTCTGGGGTCATGCGGAATCCCGTCGTCTCATCGGTGGGCAGCAACACGGGCTCAGCCCCGGTGATCTTCACGATCTCCGGGTACGTGACCCAAGCCGGGGTCGGGACCAGGGCCTCGTCTCCCGGATTGAGCACGACCATCAGGACATTGAAGAGTGCTTGTTTGGCACCGACGGTCACCAATACCTGTTCGGGATGATAGGCCAGCCCGTTCTCGGCGTTGAGTTTTTCGGCGATCAGCGTCCGCAACTCAGGCAAACCGGCGGTGGGGGTGTATTTCGTGCGCCCCTCATCCAGGGCGGCTTTTGCAGCCTCGCGCATCAGGGCTGGTGTGATGAAGTCGGGTTCTCCTACGCTGAAGTCACAGATGTCGACGCCTTGTGCCTTCAACGCCTTCGCCTTGCTCGAGATAGCGAAGGTCATCGAGGGGGAGATGCGGGTGGCGCGCTCGGAAAGCTTGATCACAGTTGCTCCTTGTCATTTGTGCGATTGCCACGCCATTGTACTTCACGCCCAAGCTGGGTCAACGAGATCTACCGGCTCTGCGGGTTCTTCGCAAGAACTGCGCTTACGGCAACCGCCAGCGGCTCCACAGAAGGCTGCACGGTTCAGATCCCGCGCGCTTCTGATAGTAGACCGTGAAGAGCGAGCCGTCAGATAGCTCGACACTGGCAGGATAGCCTAGGTCGCCATCGGGGCCGTCATCGCGCAACACGTAGCCGGCTTTCCAGCTGGCGCCGTTGTCATAGCTGATCATCGCCCGCTCGCCGTAGGCCGCCAGCCGGTAGCCGTAGACGGCGACCAGCGCCCCTGTCGAGTGGCGCAAGAGGTGAGGCGGCGAGCCGTGGAAACCCAGCGGCTGTGGCGTGGTCCAGGTTCGCCCACCGTCGTCGGACGTCGTCTGCACCATCGAGAAATCGGGCAGGTTCGCCTCGAAGAGCCATGGGGCAGCACCACGATCCTGGATGCGGATTAGGCCCAGTAGGCGTCCACTTGGCAAAGCCACCACATGTGGCTCATGATAATGCGCCGCCACCGTCTTAGGCGCGAGCGGCACCGTGCCCAGGAGATGCCAGGTATGGCCCCGATCCTCGCTGCGCCAAGCCTGGATGCGCTGTTCGCTGTGACGGTCGAAGACCTTCCCGAGGTAGAGCAACGCCTGCTTCTCTGGCAGCCAGATGGGACCGTGGGGCGCCGTCACCGGCACGTGGAGCGGAAGCCCCCAGGTGTCGCCGCCATCGTCACTTAGCCGGACCCAGGAGCCCAGCCACCGCCTCACCGTTGCATCCGTCATCCGCCGAAAAGCGTCAGCATAGCGCTGCACGCACTGCGGATCGTCGCTCTCGGCGTAAGTCTGGGCAACATCATACCGGCGCGTGTCTGAGCTGAACCAACTCACCAGCAGGTTCCCGCCCCCCATATCGACGATGCCGGCATCCCGGTCGTCGATGGGTAGATCGTTGATCACCTGGGGTGCCGTCCAGGTCGCGCCCTCGTCCCGGCTGCGCAGCAGCACGGTGCGCCCGAAGGGATCCACATGCGTGTGGCGAAATCCCGACGCGACGACAACCAGGTCGCCAGCTGCGATGTCTGCAGCCGCTGTGGTGTCGACAGCCGTGGTAAGTCGCGCCACGCTGGGCCACCCAAAGTAGCCAAAGAACTCCCCGGGCAGCGTACAGACCACTCCATGCTCGGCATGGATGGACTGCGTCTGGTGGTTGACGGCAACCTTGGACATAGCACCCCCCTTGAGCTTGGCGATCGTTTCCAGTCTCAACAAGATAGAGCGCTTGTCAAGCCCCCGTCGCCCTCTTCGTTGGCGCCGGCCTCCGACCGTTGCTCGAACCGACCCGTAGGGGCGAGGCATTCCCGACAACAAGGCCGATGGCCACCGCCCTTGGACGCGGAACCCAGCTTCGGCCCGCATTATGCCAACGGAATGCCTCGCCCTGCTCAGCCAACCGACCCCGCAGACGGTGACCGGCGCGTCGACCATTCGCCGCGCACCGGGCGAGGCACTCCGACTACCGGCATCCCCAACGAAGATGGGCCTGTCGGAAGTAGGTCAGCTGCAAACGAACCATACTACGCGGAATGCCTCGCCCCTACAGGGAACTACGGCTAGGCGGGCCCGTACCGTCTCCGGCTCTTGCGCTTCTGCCCACCCTCCGATATCCTGATCGCCAGATCCCTGATGGCAAGTGGAGGTGTGATGGACGAGATCATTGAGGAACTGACGGCGGACCGCGTCGCGTGGGTAGCCAGCGAGTTCGCCCAGTTGGGCTGGCCCAAGCCGCCCAACTACTTTGCTGACTGCTTCGCCCAGCAAGAAGCCGGGGAATTGGTCTTTCTGCTGGCCCGCGGCGGCGAGGCGCTCCATGGCTACCTGAAGGTCGTCTGGACAACCGACTACCCGCCCTTCCGCGAGCAAGGGATCCCGGAGATCCAGGATCTCAATGTGATGCCGCCCTTCCGGCGTCAGGGCGTCGCCTCGCGCTTGATGGACGAAGCAGAGCGCCGCATCGCCGCCCGCAGTGCTATCGCCGGTATTGGCGTGGGTCTCCATCCCGGCTATGGCCCCGCCCAGCGTATGTACGTGCTGCGAGGTTACGTGCCCGACGCCCGACCGCTGACCTATGGCGACACCTTCGTGGTTGAGGGGCAGACCGTCAAGCTGGACGACGAGCTCATCCTGCATCTCACCAAGTCACTGCGCAAAGATTGAGAGGTTGAATAGAATCTGAAAATCAGCTATACTGATGTTCAGAGAAACCGATTTCTGCGAGGTGAGACATGGATAGTGTAGAACTCCAGATGGCCCAGCGAGGCGTCATCACGATTCCGAAATCTCTTCGTGAATCCTATCATCTCGAGCCGGGAGACACGTTCACGCTGATTGATCTTGACGGCATCTTCGTCATAAGTCCTCGTCGATCTGAGATCGATGAGATCGCCAATCGGATTGCTGCACAGTGGGCTCAAGAGGGGGAGACGTTGGAATCGATGTTGCAGGCGTTACAGGAAGAGCGAGAGCGCCGTGCCGAATAGGTTCAATGTGTTCCTGGACACGAGTGTCTTGTTCTCAGCCGTCTACTCGGCAGGCGGTGGCGCGCGCATGATCCTGAAGCTAGGAGAGGCGCGCGCCATCAACTTGTGGGTAGGGCCGTGGGTTCTCAGAGAAGCTGAGGCCGTCATAGAGCGCAAGGCCGCCACAAGCAAAGCCCTCTTCGCAGTACTCTTGGATAGATCCATGGTGCAAGTCACCCGAGAAGCCACACCAAAGGAAGTCACCGTGGCGAGACAGACTGTGCCATACCCGGCCGACGCTCAGATTCTGGCGGAGGCTATCGTATCCGGCGCTGATTACTTCGTCTCCTTCGATCGAGAACACTTCCTAGGCAATCCCGACGTCCACGCTCTATCCTTCCGCGTGGGAACAGCCGGCGATTCCCTTGAATGGTACCGGCAGCAACTGACGAGGAACGATGACTAGCCCTAACATCGTGTGGATTTACTGCGACGAACTGCGGACCGATGCGCTAGGTTGCTACGGACACCCGACCATCCAGCCGCAGACGCCGCATCTGGATGCCCTGGCGGCGAACGGCACGCTCTTTGAGCAGTGCTTCTGCAACGCGCCCGTCTGCGTGCCCTCGCGGGTGGCAACGCTCACTGGGCGCTATCCTGAGGAGACCGGCGTCTATCACAACGAGGGCGCCTGGCCCGGCTACCAGATGCCTGTCGACGTGGTGACTTTCCCTCAGGTCTTTGCGGACAACGGCTACGTCACCGCCAACTTCGGGAAGTGGCACGTGCCGCCGGAGATGAACCGCTGGGACGTCTGCGATGCCGAGGGCGCGGGGATGCGCGACCTCTTTACCATCGTGGGACGCGACGACCCCAGCCTGATTGTGCCCGAGGGGGTGCCCACCTACCTGGGCGGCGCCTTTCCCGCGGATGTGCCCTATCCCCACACTGTGTTGGTCGACAACGCCTTGGATTGGATAGCGCAGGCGGAGCAGCCCTTTCTGGCCCGGCTCAGCTTCCTGGAACCCCATACGCCGGTCTACCCGCCGCCCCCTTTCGACACGCTCTACGATCCAGCGGCGTTCCGGGATCATCTGACGCACCCGGAGGCCACGAGCGCGTTCGAGGCAGCTTTCGCCGGCGTCCTCAATTCAGGCAACCTCAGCCCGCGACAGATCCAGCTCGCGCAGGCCTACTACTACGGCCTGGTGGCCTGGATCGACAGCCAAGTCGGACGGGTCCTGGACTATCTGGAACGCGCAGGCCTGATGGACCACACCATCATCGTCTTCGGCGCCGACCACGGCGCCTCGCTGGGCGAAGGCGGCTGCTGGGCCAAGCACACCTACGCGCCGCATGTCCACCGGGTGCCGCAGCTGATCCAATGGCGCGACACCCTCCCCACCGGCGTCCGTCGCCAGGACTTGACCGAGAGCCTGGACCTGGCGCGCACCCTCTTTGGGCTCTGCGAGATTGAGCCGCCAGAGAGTTTCCGCGGCAGGGATCTGTTTCACGAGGATCCGCCAGAGGCGATCTATGCCACGCTGGGATTCGGCGAAGGCGCAAGCCGCGCCTTCCCCAACCTCAAGGTAGGCGACTATGCCGTCAGAACTTCCCAGCCGGGCACCACCGGCTGGCCGCGGCGCGCCTGTGTGCGGACGGCGGACTATCGGCTGGACAAGAACGTCCGGGTGAACGGGCACAAGCCGCTACCCAAGGAGGAGGACATCGCGCTCTACGACGTCCGCGACGACCCGCTGGAGGTCGCTAACGTCGCCGGTGATCCGGCGTACGGGACGGTTCGGGCGCACCTGACGGCGCTGCTCGACGCGCATGTCGCCGATGCCGTGGAGTCCGATCTGAGCCAGGTCTACAGTGCACAGGGCCGTTAGGAGACTTACGAACGGCGATGCCCTACGGCTACGCGACAGACCACGAGGACCACACCGACTACGCCAGCGGGCGTGTGCTCTACAGCCTGCCGGGCCAGCCGGCCTTCCCGGTCCGCTTGGTCAGCGAGATCTTCCAACGCTGCTTGGCAATGCGCGAGGCTTCGGGACTGCGGGGCCTCTGCACGCTCTACGACCCCTGCTGTGGCGGCGCCTACCACCTGACGACCCTGGCCTACCTCCACTGGGGAGCCATCGACCAGATCATCGCATCCGACGTCAGTGAAGAGGCGGTCGCCCTCGCACAGCGCAATCTGTCGCTTCTCGCACTGGAGGGGCTGGAAAGCCGGGCCGCCAAGATCGCCGAGATGCTCAAGAGCTACGGCAAGGATTCCCACGCCACAGCGCTGGAGAGCGCGCAGCGGCTGCGGTCGCGCCTGCTATCGCACCTTGAGGAGCACCCCATCGAGACCCGGGTCTTCCGCGCCGACACCACGATCGCCGAGGAGCTGCGCGCCGGCCTACAAGGGACAGAGGTGGACATCGTCCTGGCCGACGTTCCCTATGGCGAGACATCAGAGTGGCAGCAGACCAGCGCAGCCACCGATTCCGGCGAGACCGCGCTCTGGCAGATGCTGGAGGCGCTCCGGGGAGTCGTGTCCTCCTCGACGGTTGTCGCCATCGCGACCGGCAAGCAACAGAAGGTCGCCCATGCGGCCTACCGGCGCCTCGACCGCTTCAACCTTGGGAGACGGCGCATTGAGATCCTGAAGCTTGCCTGAGACGAGCATACATCGATGCATGACAAGCATGAAGCGAACCGTGCCTACTGGGACGCGCAAGCCGCGGACTGGCGGGCTCTGCGAGAAAGGGATGGGCTGTGGCGCATCTGTCCGGATCAACCCGACTTGGCCTTTGAGGGTCGGGCTCTGGCTATGATCCAGGCTTACGCCGGTGATCTATTGGGAAAGGCCGTTTGTGTCACCGGCAGCGGGGACAACTACGCGGCCTTCGCGCTGGCGGGCCTCGGCGCCCGCGTCACCTCGACCGACATCTCGCAGGGCCAGCTCGACGTTGCGCGCGGTCGCGCGGGGCAGCTCGGCCTCGACATCGACTTCGTCCGCGCCGACGCCCGCGACCTGGCGCCGCTACCCGATGCCGCCTTCGATCTCGTCTGCTCCACCAACGGGCTCTTCGTCTGGATCGCGGAGCCCGCCGCCGTCTTCGCCGCCGTGCACCGGGTGCTCAAGCCCGGCGGGCACTACATCTTCTACGACATCCACCCTTTTCAGCGACCCTGGCGGGACCAGGTCCAGCCGCTGGCGATGGCCAAGCCCTACTGGGATACCGGACCTTACGACGAGGAAGGCGCATACGAGTACAACTGGACCCTGGCGGACCTGCTGAATCCGCTCTGCGAGTCAGGATTGGTGCTCAAGCGGATTATCGAGTCACCAGCCAAAGACCCGCGCTTCTGGGAAGGCCACGCCTATTCGCCCGGTAAGGACAGCCGGCTGATGGACTGGCAGCACAACCCCCGCGCGGGCCTCCCCGTCTGGTTCACCGTCTGCGCGCAGAAGCCTGACGCATAGGATAGGCCTCAAGTTCGTCTTGTTCCCAGTCTATCGCCCGGCGACCTCTGCGATCTCCGCGCTCCCTGCGTTGAAACCACTAGGTCGCGGATCAGCCCCGTCCGCCTAGGTCAGCGCCGCGATCACCTCGCGGGTCACGCCGACCCAGCGCCGCACCCGCTCGGGGTCGTGCTGCACGGTCTCGACATCCTTGAGCGTGATGTCGACGTGGCAGTCGCCACAGGCCTCCAGGTCCCGCGTGAGCGTCTCCCGGACGCGATGGGGGTCGAAGCCGTAGCCCACCATCTCCGTCGGGCTGGGCCGGTAGCTCAGCACGTAGTCCTGACCGATCTGTTCGGCGCACCGCGCCACATCGGCCATCGGTGAGACGGCGATGCGCCGCAGGTTGGGGATCTGCCGGAGCACGTCGATCTTGCGGGTCAGGTCCTCGCAACAACCATAGGCCACCAACCCGAAGGGCACCATCAGCGGCAATTGGTATTGGAGCATGAACTCATCGAACTGCTTGGGGCCCACCGCCGTGGTCTCTTGAGAAGCGACAAAGGTCCAGAGCTCCTTACGGGGCACCGGGCCGGTACCAGGCGCCGGGTTTGCCAGCTCCTCTGCGTAGGGCATCGCCTGGTTCTGGTGCGCGCTCAGCGACCAGTCACCGGCAGCCTCGGCCTCCTCGTGGGTGCGCAGGATCCCGTCTCGCATGTGGGCCAGAAGCCAGTGGAGCCATTGGGGCCGGTCCATCATGTCCCACATCATCTGCTCCAGCCCGCGCAGATAGGCGAGCTGGGTGGAGATGTCGCCGTCCCACATGCGATAGGCAGGGGCACGGTCCAAGTCGATGGTGATAAGGTCGCCGACGGCGTCGGAGAGCTTCTCAACGCGCTGCGCCGTCTTAGCCTCGTCGATGACATGGTGGGGCTCGATGAGGCAATCGATGTCGTCCTCCGACTTGAGCGGCGGATCCCACACAAAGGACCCCCGCGCATCGTCGCTGTACGTGCGGGGCGAGGGCAATCCCCAGACGCCGTCCGGCGGCGTCACGGTCGCCGCCTGCACCGTGAGCCACGGCTCGAAGATGAAGTCATCCTCGAAGGTGTTGCGAAAGATGCTCTGGCGCAGCACATCCTCATAGCCGCGGTAGAAGGGATCCTCGCACTGCAGCGCCGAATCCGGCATCTCGCGCCAGGCAAAGGCGCGCACGTAGATGAGGGGACGGGTCCGTTTCAGGCTGTTATGGCACCGCCACAGATCGCGACGCTCGTCCATCACCGGACGGTTGCAGATCTCGACGTATTGCTGGGTCAGGTCGCGCAGAATGGCGATATCGGTCTCAGGCATAGGCATAGGCCTTGGGAGAATCAATGAGCTGACGAATCCATGATCCAAGTCACAAGTCACGAGTCAGGTGATGCTCACCGGAAGTCGGCGCCCGAGCGCAGCACCCCCAACGGACCGCGGGCATCCTGCCCGCACGCGCCCGTCTCATCCACGCACCAGCCCAACCCCTGCGCCCTCACCATCTCCGGATGGCGACATCGCTGCTATGCCAGCATTGCCACGACATCCTCCAGATCTTCGGCGAACCGCTTGGCGCCGGGATGGGGGCGGCGAACAAGGATCGCGGGGATGCCGGCGGCTTCGGCACCCAGGACGTCGGCGTGGTAGCTGTCGCCGATCATCCAGGCGGCCTCTGCGCCGTCGCCGGTCTCCGCCAGGACCGTCTCAAAGGTCCGCGGGTGGGGCTTCTCGTAGCCGAGGTCGGCGGAGTTGAAGATGGCGGCGAAGTAGCCGGCGAGACCCACAGCCCGCAGGATATCGGGCAGCTCCGGCACGTGGTTCGTCAGGAGGACGTGCGTCCATCCGGCGGCAGAGAGCGCATCGAGCGCCGGCGCCGCATCGTCGAAGCGGCGCCAGCGGGTTGGGTCGAGATAAGTCGCTCGCACGCGGCGCGCGAGATCCTGGGCCGTCTCAGGATCATACCCCACGCCCCGGTAAGCGTGCACAAAGGTCGCCGCCAGTGCCGTCCACCAACGGTCGGGCGTGTTCAGGTGCGCGTGGGATTCCTCCGGCGTCTGCCAGGGGAACCCCGCGCGCGTATAAGGCTGCAGTGCCTCGTAGGTGACGGCACCCGCCGGCGAGACGCCGCCAGCATACCGCTCAACGACTTCGTAGAGTGAGGCTGTCCAAGCGCCGCCCTCGCGATAGCCGAGGGTGCCGTCGAAGTCCCAGATCAGGAGCTGCACGCTCAGTTGACCGTGCCGGCAGCGTTGCCGGCAGGCTGCCGACGCCTAGCCAACAGGCACGGGCCTGGCGCGTGGCGATAGCCCGTCGGGGTCATTGACCACCGCGCCTTCTGGGGCGGGCACGGGTCCCTTGAGCAGCGGGTCGCCGGTCGC
>JAFGNI010000204.1 GCA_016927095.1 Anaerolineae bacterium
GCACCCGCGTCTCGGAGACACGGGTTACGCCCCCCATCACGGCGTTGGGGAAGCGTTGCTCCCAGCGGACGTCCCCTCGGGTCAGGCTGAGCGCCCGCAACACACCACCCTGGGCTCCCCGACCCGACTCCTGCGAGGCAATGAGGACCACATCACCGAGGATTAAGGGTGCAGCCATAGGCTGCCCGGGCAACGTGTACGACCAGATCGGCTGCGGATCGAGAACCGATGGAGCCGGCGCTGGGGGTTGCTGGGGCGACGTGACTTCCCAGGTTGCGGCGGCGCCGGCGACGTCGGATGCCGGGACTAACGGTTTCGGCTGGATATCGTCGCGGAACTTCGGCAGATATGCCACAAGATCCGGAATCCGCTGCCGCCTCTCCAGATGATCGATCAGACCGCGCACTATATCGAGTTTGGTTCCGGCGGACGGCATCGACTCGACATCGATCTCCAGGTCGAAGCAGAGCGTCTGCAGTTCACTGAGCGTCAGGCGCTGGACCAAGAGCCGCCGCAAGTAGGTCAGATAGGATCGATCGGTTCGTGCCACAGTATGACTCATCCCATGCTTTTGAAAACGCGTGTCATCTATATCCAGTATACGCTCGTACACACATTATGCAAATATGTCCTAACGATTCAACGTTTGAACGTTCGAGCGTTCAGACATCGATACCTCAGTCAAAGTCAGTGGGCCAGTCAGGATGTCGGTGATGCTCGAATAGCCGCGTGATCTCCTCAGGCGTCACGCGGCCTAGCGACAGCTCAGGGATCTCGTCCTCACCAAAGAAAGCGGCCCCTGACGTCTCGATGGATGCGGACGGCTCGCCACCGAGGAGCTCGCAGCCGAAGAACAGCTTATAGATGCCCCAGAGGTGGAACGGTGTATGGCCATGTAGCCGGCGGTCATAGACCGCGAGCACCTTGGTGGCACGAACCCGGTACCCCGACTCTTCCCACACCTCGCGCTCGACAGCTTGGCTTGGGCGATCGCTGACGTCAGCCCAGCCGCCGGGCAACGTCCAGCGCCCACCATCGAGCAGCTCCCGCACCAGCAGCACACGCCCATCTCTAAAAACAACACCGCGCACATCGATCTTGGGAGTCTCATAGCCCTCGGCATCAACGAAACGCTGCTGCACATCGGCATAGTCCGCGCCGGTATGGTCTGCCGTCATCTCCGCCGCGATGGCGAGCACGTGAGTATACCGATCGTGATCAAAGGGGCTCTCCGAATAGGTCAACCCGGCTTGAGCCAGGCTGCGCAGGGCCTTTGCCCAGCGTAACCAGTGGGGCTCTCCCGGTTCCAGCGCTGTCACCTCGTCGCATTCGTTCATCGGTTGCTCCAGTACGGATTTCCACTATCATGGTATACTATACGTATATTGGGAGCGCCTGTCCAATTGCAGGCGACCGACGCTGGGTGCGACGAATAATGATGGGAACCGCAGACATACCGGACTACGAAGGCGCCAAGGCATGCGCAGTGGAGCATCTGGCGCACGGTATCCCCGCCTGGTTGACATACCACTCGCTGTGGCATACACGGGATGAGGTCGCCCCCCGAGCCGAATGGCTTACCCGCCAAGAGGGTCTCTCTCGCGAGGAGGCAGTGCTTGTGGGTACCGCTGCCTACTTCCACGACATCGGGTTCATCCGCACGTCACATGGGCACGAAGAGGAGAGCGCTCGTATCGCCGCCGACGTGTTGCCCGCTTATGGATACGACGCCCGCCAGATCCAGATCATTCAGCGGATCATCTACGCCACTCGCCTGCCACAGACCGCACGGAACGTCCTGGAGAGGATCATGTGCGATGCTGACCTGGACGTCCTCGGGCGCAGCGACTACTTGGCCCGCAACGCCGCCTTGCGCGACGAGAAAGTGGCATTGGGTGAGGTCCTCTCGGACGAGGTCTGGTACCCTCATCAGTTGTGGTTTCTGCAACAGCACCGGTATTTCACACAGATCGCCAGCAAACAGCGCGGACCCGGCAAGAGCGAAAACTTACGTCAGATGCAGGCGATCGTTGCGGACTGCTGCCCGAGCTACCTGAGGATGCCTGCTGCGCTGCCCGCGCCCGGTGTCGCAGCCCAATAGCGGATGCGCACCCCCGGTGTGAGGGCAATCCACACCCGCCCCTACGCTACCCGGCGCCGTCTGGACAGAGCTTCATCCAGATGCACCAGTGCAGACTCCAACGCCTAGATGCGCGTCTCGTCGGCGTCCTCCGGGGGCAACGGCAGCTGAATGTAGAACGTGCTCCCCTGGTTGAGGACGCTCTCAGCC
This sequence comes from Anaerolineae bacterium, assembly GCA_016927095.1. Next base: position 2,291 of record JAFGNI010000204.1, read on the forward strand.
CAGACGCGGCCCCCGTGACGTTGCACGATCGATTTGACCAGGGCCAAACCCAGTCCTGTGCCCTGCACGTTTCCGGTCTCACGTCGCTTGATGCGGTAGAACTTCTCGAAGAGCCGCTCCTGATCCCCGGGGGCGATGCCAATACCGGTGTCTGTCACCCGCACCGTAGCTGTGTCCTCGGTGATATCCAGCCCAACGTTGACCTCACCGCCCGAGGGCGTGTACTTCACGGCATTGTCCACAAGATTACTGATCGACTGGCGCAACAGCGTACGGTCACCTATTACAGTGGGAGATCCTTCGGAGGGCTCGAGGCGCAGCTCGACACCCTTGGCCGTCGCCCTTGCCCGCACCGCCTCGACCGCCTCGACCATGATCAGGCCCAGCCGGCACGGTTCCTGCCGGATGCCAACATCCGACTCCACCCGACGCAGATCAAGCAGGTCACCAACCAGCGAGTTCATCTGCTCGATCCCCTCAAGAATGCGCTGCATGTAGTCACGTTGCCGGTCATTCAGGTCACCCACCATCGACAGCATCGTCGTGTAGCCGCGCATAAAGGTGAGTGGAGCACGCAGATCGTGTGACACCGTCGCCACAAACTCCGATTTCATAGCGTCCAGCTCCTTGAAGTGGGTGATGTCGCGCATCACGACAACCACACCAAGGGTCACACTCTCGCTGCTCTTGATCGGGGCAACGCTGGCGTAGAAGGTTCGGCCATCCTCCAGCGGCACCTCGACCGAGGGCAGGGGCTCTTCATCGGAACCACCGGACATCGTTGACCGCATGCTCTGGGGAAGCGCTAGCTGATAGCGGCGAACCCGCCGCGCCGTCGTCGTCTGGACTGCCAGTGCCTCGATAAGCGGTTGCGGCAGCCCAAGATCGGCCATAGGACGCCCCACTGCGGTACGGTCTATGCCCAGGAGTCGCTGCGCCGCGGGGTTGCTGAGCAGCACGCGTTCCTCAGCGTCGACGACAAGGATCGCGTCGCGCGTGCTGGCCAGGATCGCGGCGAGCCGCTGCCGTCCGCCCTCCGCCGTCTGGAAGAGGCGTGAGTTCTCTATTAGCACGGCCGCCTGGCTGGCCAGGGTCGATAGGAAGTTGACGCGCGCTTCATCGAAGACACCCGGGGAGTCTGATCCGATCCACAAAACGCCGGCGGTCGCGTCCTGAATCCGAACCGGGAACGCGGCCACGCTCTTCAGCGAGTCGATCCGGATATGTTGCTGTGCCTGAGCAAGGTCGGGAATGATCAGGGGCTCTCTTCGCCGCAGCAACGCCGACGTTAAGATACGGTCCAGCTTGCCCACCTCACCATCCACAGTGCCAACGGAGTAGACTTGAGCCTGTCTGCCATTGTCGCGCAGTGCGATGAAACGTGCGACAACACCGGACGTCTCAACCAGTGCACCCTCCAGCACCGGCACGATCCCACGATCCAGGTCGAGAATCGCGGACACCTTTTGGGCAATCCCCAACAACAGCGACAGGTCGTTGAGCCGCTCCTGCAGCCGCACCCGCATCTGCTCGAATGCATCCCCGAGTTGCGCAACCTCGTCCTCACCGGCTATCTCAATCTCGCCTCTGAGATCGCCGCTGGAGATGCGGTTAGCGGCCTGCGCCAAGGAGTTGAGGGGCCTCGTGATGCGCGACGACAACACGGGAATGGCGATACTGAGCAGCAACCCGAAGGTGATCTGCACTATCAGCAACGACCCTGCCGTCTTCCTGGCGGCCTCCAGGACCGTCACATAGGGCATCTCCAGGACCACCTTGAGCGGCAGTGTCTCGACCTGGTAGACATAGGCGAGTACGTGCTCACCCTCAAGAGTCAACGTCTCAAAGAGCGTCCC
>JAFGNI010000781.1 GCA_016927095.1 Anaerolineae bacterium
ATACTTCGGTTGTCGGTGAAGAGCATAGCCAGCCGGTCAATACCCAGGCCAAACCCGCCGTTTGGCGGCATGCCGTACTTCATCGCCCGGAGGTAGTCCTCGTCCATAGGCTGTGCCTCCTGATCGCCCGCCTCGTAGGCCCGGCCCTGCTGCAGGAAGCGCTCCTCCTGCTCAAAGGGGTCATTCAGCTCTGTGAAGGCGTTGCCCATCTCCATTCCCCCGATGAAGAGCTCAAAGCGCTCCACATGCGTGGGATCGTCCGGCTTCTGCTTGGCCAGGGGCGAGATCTCAACGGGATAGTCGTGAATAAAGGTCGGCTGGATGAGCCGCGGTTCCGCCTCGGAGAGGAGGTTGTCTACCAAGTGACCCCAGGATGCGTCGCTAGAAGCGTCATATCCGAGCGACCGCATCTCCTCGCGGAGCGCGTCCGCATCGGCGTAGGCAACGTAGTCGATCTCCGTATATTGTCGGATCACGTCGCGGAGCGTCAGCCGCTGCCACGGTGGTGAAAGATCAATCTCGTGTCCCTGGAAGGTCAGCGTGGTTGTGCCCAGCGTCTCCTGAGCTGTGCTGGCAATCATCTGCTCAACGGTTTCCATCACCCCATACAGATCGGTATAGGCGCAGTAGAACTCCAGCTGTGTAAACTCGGGGTTATGCTTATAGGAAACGCCCTCATTGCGGAAGTCGCGACCGATCTCGTAGACCCGCTCATACATGCCCACCAGCAGACGCTTCAGATAGAGCTCGAAGGAGATTCTGAGGTACAGATTCTGCTTGAGCTGGTTGTGGAAGGTCGTGAAGGGACGCGCGGCAGCGCCACCGTAGAGAGGCTGCAGGATGGGCGTTTCGACTTCGAGATATTCGTGATCGTCTAGCCACCGGCGCAAGGCGCCGATCATCTTCGAGCGAATGCGAAAGGTGTCTCGTATCTCGGGGTTAACGGCAAGGTCGGCGTAACGTTGGCGATAGCGCTCCTCAACATCGGAGAAGGCCCCGAAGCGGGTCACGTTCCCGGCTTCGTCCTCGTATTCCTTAGGGATGGGGAGCGGCGTGATCGCCTTGGCCAACATGCGGATCGACGTTGTCTGGACACTGATCTCGCCGGTCCGTGTTCGCATCATGGGGCCGCTGGCCTCAACGAAGTCCCCCAAGTCTATCGTCTTGCGGAAAAGGTCATACGCTTCGGCGCCCAAGTCATTCTTGCGGATGAAGAGCTGCAGCCGTCCGCTGCCATCGGCGATGTGCGCAAAAGAGAGCTGTCCCATGTCCCGGAAACTGACGACCCGACCAGCTACGGTAACTTCGGGCATCGGGGCAGACTCAACGTCAGCCGCCTCAGCGGCTTCGTAGGCTAGGATGGCCTCTGTCGTCGTGTGTGTACGGTATGCACGACGGGGGTAGGGATCCTCTCCGGCTGCTTGGAGCCGCTCCATCTTCTCCACGCGTTGCCGTTCTAGATCGTTGAGTTCCATCAGCGTCGCTTAGTCGATGCCTACAATATCGAAAACGATATCGCCATCAGGTGCACGGACAACTGCTTTGTCGCCCACACGCTTCCCCATCAAGGCCCGACCCAGGGGCGACTCGTTGGAGATCTTGCCCTGGCGTGGATCTGCCTCCGCCGAGCCAACGACAAGGTATTCTTCCTCGTAACTCTGACCATCCTCGCGGATCTTAACAGTATTGCCTAAGCCCACCTCGCCGTCGTTGTTCCTGCTCTTGGCGATGATCCGCGCTTTGCGCAACTGCTCCTCAAGTTCCAGAATCCGCCCCTCCAGGAAGGCTTGCTCGCGCCGAGCTTCCTCGAGTTCGGCATTCTCGATGAGCTCTCCCTCACCCAGTGCATTGTGAAGTCGCTCCGCTACTTCCTGGCGGCGGACCGTGGTGAGATGCTCGAGCTCCTCTTGTAGAGCTTGGAACCCTTCAGGGGTCAGATAGACTACCGCACGACTACTCATATCCAGGTTTCCTCCGGGCCCTGAGCGAAGTTGGGCCATGATAAAAGAAAAACCCGAGAGCTCCGGAACGCTCACAGGTTCGACAATCTTACCACAACTTGACCGATTGTAAAGGTATCATTGTGCTACCCAAAGGTGTACCAGGTACCAGGTGGGGAGCTGAAGAGCCGGCCCGCTGCCGTTAGCAGCGCAAGCCCCGCACGGCAGCCCTGAGGTGGTCCGCCTTGCTAGCTATGCTCCAGTGTCTGGTGCCAGAACGGGCAGCCAGACAAAAAAGCAGCTTCCTTGGTCGATCTCACTCTCGACCCAGATGCGCCCTTGGTGCGCTTCGACGATCTGCCGCGCCACCACCAGGCCCAGTCCCGTGCCTGGGGCCCTCTCCGTGCTGCTGGGAAGCCGCTGGAACTTCTGGAACAGCATCGGGATCTGCGACTGGGGAATGCCGGGACCCGTGTCTGCGATGCTGATCAGAAAGCTGTCATCCTCAGATATTGCCTTTATCGTGATGATGTCGCCGGGATCCGTGTACTTGACCGCGTTGCTCAACAAGTTGAGCAGCACCTGGTGCAGCCGCTCTCGATCGCCTGTGGTCTGAGGTAACGCGTCACCCAAAATCACCCGCACTTCGCGCTCCTCGTCCTCGGCCTTGGGGCGAATGACGGACACCGCCTCACACACCAGATCTGCGACGTCAATGGTGTCCCGCGCCAGGCTGGCACGGCCTGACTCCAGGCGTGCCAACTCCAGGAACTCCGTTGCAAGCGCGCTGACACGCTGGGTCTCCCGTTGTATGGTCTCGACAGCCTGCACCCGCAGTTCGTCGTCCAGATCCGGCCTTCGCAGAAGGTCGGTGTAGGACAGAATCGCCGTCAGTGGTGTGCGGATTTCGTGGACGACCTCCGCGACCCAGTCGCTCTGCTGGAAGAGCCGCGCATTCTGAACAGCCACCGCCGCCATGCTGGCCAGCGTCTCCATCGTCTCGCGGTCCTGTTGGGTGAACTGGTGGCGCGCTGTTGTGGTCACCGCCTCCAACACGCCAATGACGGAGTTCCCGAAGACCATCGGCACGGCCATGATGGACTGGGTTGCGTCCATAGCTTCGATGCTGGCGAGCCGCGCATCGCTCCGGGCGTCCCTCACGATTGCGATGTCGCGGTGCATCACCACCCAGCCCGCAAGGCTGCTATCCAATGGCACCCGTGCCGTTTCCAGCGCCGAGGACTGCGGGCCCGTCGTCGCAGCGAAGCGCAGGGCTCCGCCGTCCTCCATCAGTAGAATAGACGCATCGTCTGCGTCGGTCAGAGCTTCAGCCGACTCAACGATCTGCTGCAGAAGCGGACGCATCTCCAGTGTGGAGCTCAGCCGCCGGCTGATGCTGAGGAGCCGCTCCAGCGTGACAACCATCTCCTCCGGCGTTGCCGGTGGCGTCGAGCGAAGGGAGGATGTCTCCGTGCACATCGGGAAAGCTGACGCTTCGGTCAGACCTGTTCCTCTACGATAGATTGCACCACCCGGCGGATCTGCTGTGCGACTAGGCTGTGGGGCTGCATGTCCACCATCGGTCGCCCGTTCTGACCGCTTTCGAGCGCCAGGTCGGGTACGGGCGGGATGCCGGCGACCATCTCCCGGTGCAGCGTCTGTTCGATCATGTTCCGGCTAAGCGTGCCCACCGCGGGCACGCGGTGAAGCAGGATCACACGGACCTTCTGACTGGCGATCCCGAACCGGTCGAGCGCGCTTAGCATATGCTCTGCCAATGCCAAGCCGATCCGGCTGGGCTCTACGGTCAGCAGAATCATCCCACATAGCGTAAGCGCCTCCCGGTAGGGCTCGCTAACGTCGGGGGGGAGGTCCAACAGGACGTAGTCATAGGATATATCCATGTACTGAAGCATCGTGTGCACGTAGCGCTTCGTGAGCTCTGGGCCGATGCCGACGGGCTCCTGCGAGGCCAGGAGCACCCGCAGGCCCGAGGCGTGGGTCACCATATAGGTGTTGAGACTCTCTGCGGTGATGTGCGACAGTGGGCGCTCCAGCAGATCGGAGAGACTGGCCCTGTGGTCGATGCCAAGCTGCATCGCCAGCGTTCCTCTGCCGGCTTGCAGCTCAACCAACGCGCAAGAGAGGTCTGGATGCATGTTGCGCAGCTCGATAGCCGTGTTTAGGGCTAGCGTACTGGTGCCTAATCCGCCCTTGGTGGGCAAGAAACCGACGATATGGCCTCCCGCAAAGTCGGCATTGCCGATCGGTTGGCGCTCCAGCAAGTTCTCAACACGGGAGATCAGGTCTTGGGGGCGAATCGGCTTTGTCAGATAGTCATCGGCACCGGCCTGAAATCCGGCGATCTTGTCGTTCACGGCGGTCTTGGCGGTGAACATCAGGATCGGGATTGACTCGGTGGCTGGATGGTTGCGGATCTTGCTGGC
>JAFGNI010000205.1 GCA_016927095.1 Anaerolineae bacterium
CCGCGCCATTGATGTCGCCTGCCATGCTGATCGGCAGGTCAAGACTCGGCGCAGCCGGTGGCTGGGGCCACGGGCCCGGCTCGAAGTCGGTGACGAAGTGCTGCGACGCCGGGAACATCGCATCATCCGGGGCCGTTCCGGTGTCCAGCCAGCTGTCCATCGCACTGAAGGCTACGAGGACCTGGTCGTGCGTGAGGTTGCAGTGGCCTGGCAGGTCGCTGTAGACGCGCTTCAGCAGATGGTCAGTGCCACGCTCGGTCAGGGTCTGCTTGTAGACCGTCGTGTGCTCCACCAGGCTGATGGGGTCCTCGATGTTGTGCAGCATCAGGACCGGTACCCGGATGCGGCCCGTGAACTCGCCGTACCGCCGGAGATAAGCGAGCGCCTGTGGGGCGGCCTCGATGTTGGTCATGCTGTTCATCTGCGCCAACATCCCGTCGATGTCCAGCGACGGGTCGAGGCCGAGCAAGGTCGCTTTCTCCTCCTGTGTCAGGCTGTAAACGTGGCCTATGTTGCTAGCGATTGGGCCGCCGGCCCTGACCTCCCACTCGGCGCGCTGTGCCGTGGCGAAGAAGGTCATCGCGACAACGCTGGGCATCGCCATTGCGCCCGCGGGGTACCAGTAGCCAGCCTCTGGGATGTTGTTGACCAGCCGTATGAACTCCCATTTGGGGAAGTTCGCTGGGAACTCGGGATCGAAAAGCTCCGCCTGGATCTTGGCGAACCAGACGTCCTCGTAAAACTCGAGATCATCCCGGACGTCGCCCACCTCGCCCCAGTTCTCCTGCCACCCAAAGGCGGCGTCATAGGCAACGGCGAAGTCAAGTTTGCCGTTCACGAGCTTCATCGCGCCCGCGGAGTCGGAGCACATCGGGACCGCGCCATCGTACAGCGAGGGGAACTTCTCGATGCTCTTGAGTGTGACCACGCTGCCCATAGAGACGCCGTAGATGATCGTCCTATCTGGGTGCCCGACCCTGTGTCTGAAGAAGAGGACCAGCCGGGCGGTGTCCTGGATGCCCTCGCGCACGTTCCAGCCCGCACCGCGGAAGCCTGAGGCCGCCAAAGCATAGCCTTGCGCCAACAGCTCATCCTCCATGTCCGTGCCCATATAGGCCGCCTCAGGGTCCGTCACCGGCGCCATCGGGTAGCCGTGAGCATAGACCAAGAGGGTGCCGTTCCAGTCCGCCGGCACGCGGATCTTGTAGGCCGCCCCGTGCAGCTCCCCTTCCAGCTCCAAGGGCAGCTCAGGGAGCGGCCTCGCCAACGTCATAGACGTGGGCACGATCGTCGCCAACACGAGCAGCACCAAACCTGTGATCAGCCGGTAGGTCTTCATGGGATTCCTCCTCAATCGTCTCTGAAACACGGCACTGGTCTTCCATCGCCCCCTCTGGGCGTCTCAGTTCCAGCTTAGCAGCCGACCCTCATGAAACTCTCAAGAGATCGTCATGTCGGTGTGGATATATGGGTGACTAGATTTCCTAGGCTGCAAGAGCTGACCTATAATGGCCTTAGGGCGTTGCGTTCCACGGAGGGGAGGTCGTTATGCCACAGCTCGCCATCTCAACACTGGGCAGCCTTCGCGTTACCTTCGACGGTCGGCTGGTGGACAGCTTCGGGACTGATAAGGCGCGGGCGCTGTTGGTCTATCTCGCCGTCGAGGGTGGGCGCCCCCATTCTCGTGAGACGTTGGCGGGCCTCCTCTGGCCCGAGTCGTCGGAGCCCAACGCACGTCACAGCCTCAGCCAGGTGCTCTCAAACCTGCGATCGCTGTTCGGGGATCGCGCGGCGGCTGCAGAGGGCCGGCCCCCCTATCTTGATGCCACGCGATGGCGTGGGGGCTGCATGGTCTGGCGGGCGGCACCTTGTACCAGGGCCGGCTCGAAGCCTCGATACGGCTTGCCGAGGAGAGCTTAGCCGTCCGGCGGGAGCTGGGCGACCCGCATGAGGTCGTCGTAGGACTGCAGTACCTGGGCACCCGGTGGGTGCTGGCGGGGCGGCTCGAGCTGGCGATGCCCCTTTTCGGGGAGACCTCCGGTATCCTGGACCGGTTGGGCCGGCCCGCGCCCTATCCCCGGGGCCTGCAGGCGTGGGGCCTGATGCTCAATGGCCGGTATGATGAGGCTCAGGACTTGGCCCAGCGTGCCCTGGCTGAAGCGCAGGCGGCCGCAGAGCGGCGTTTGATCGCGTGGAACGGACACGTGCTCGGCAGTCTTGCCTTAGTGAGGGGCGACGTGGCCAGCGCTAGGGAACGGCTGCAGGCAAGCGCAGATGACTTCCGCGCCTTGGGCGAGTGGGTATACTGGGGCATGATCTTCTCCTTCCTGGGATATGCGCACTACGTGGCCGGCCAGCGCGAACGGGCGCAAGGCATCTTCGTCGAGGCGCTGAAGGTCGGCGCCAAGATCAGGCTGCCGCCCATTTTCGCGTGTGCGTTGCCGGGGATGGCCCTGCTCTATGCTGACGCCGGTCGGCCGGAGCGGGCTCTGGCTCTGTGCACTGTCGTGAGACAGTGCTGCCACTTTGTGGTAAACTCTACCTGGTTTGCGGATATCGCCGGTCCCGGCTATCATGCTGCCATCGATAGTCTTGATCCCGAGCAAGTTGCGGCGGCGGAGGCCAGTGTAGAGCTAAGTGATGTACGGGCCGAAGCACAGGCGGTGCTGAACGAAGTTGGTGCGGGAACCGGAGCCTGATCCCGACCACCGAGGCCGGCCTCAGTAGACCGGTCCAGCCAGTCTATCTCATCGAGGACACACCATGACCAGAAACCGGATTTCGCTCCATGGCGTCTTCACCCCCATCGTCACATCCTTCAACGCGGACGGCGACGTCGCCCACGACAAGATCGCCGCCAACCTCGACCGCTGGAACCGCACCGCGCTCCGCGGCTACATCGTCCTGGGCTCCAACGGCGAGTGGGTCTTCCTGAACGAAGCCGAGCGGCTGGAGGTGCTCAAGACGGCCCGAGCTGCCATCCCCAGTGACAAGCTCATGATCGCCGGCACCGCAGCAGAGTCGACGCTGCACACGATCCGGATGACCGAGGCCGCCGCCAAGATCGGCGCCGACGCCGCAATCATCGTCAATCCGAGCTACTACAAGTCCCAGATGACGCCCGCGATCCTCGTAGCCTATTACTGTGCCGTCGCCGACGCTGCGCCGGTCCCCATCATGATCTACAACCTGCCGCCGGCGACGGGCATGGATCTCTCCGCCGACCTGCTGGTCGAGCTCTCGGCCCATCCCAACATCATCGGCGTCAAAGATACCGGCGGCAACCTGGCCAAGATGGGCGAGGTCGTGCGAAGGGCCGATGCCGCGTTCCAGGTCCTGTCGGGGTCGGCCAACTTCTTCTATCCCTCGCTCGCGACCGGCGTGACCGGTGGCATCCTCGCGCTGGCCAACATCGCGCCCGAGGCCTGTGTCGCGCTCCACGATCACTTCCTGGCGGGCCGGATTGGGCAGGGGCGCGACCTCCACCTGCGCATGCTGCCCGTCAACCTCGCTGTCACCAGCCGCTGGGGTGTGAGTGGCCTCAAGGCCGCGATGGATATGCTGGGCTACGACGGCGGCCCCCCGCGCCTCCCGCTGCAGCCCCTCGACGACGTGCGCCGCCAGGCTCTCCGCGTCATCCTGAATGAGGCAGGGCTGCTGTCGGATTTGTAGATACTATGCATAGGTTGACAAAGACAGACCGCAGCCGCTACACTCTGGTTAGGGAAAACTAACACCAGGAGGTGTAGCGA
>JAFGNI010000782.1 GCA_016927095.1 Anaerolineae bacterium
CCGCGCGAGGGTGGTGCGGGCGCCCAGGCGGACCTCGCGGTCGAGCAGGACGAAGTCGAGCCGCCGGTAGTCGTCGGTGAGGACGAAGAGAAACTCGGCGCCTCGGTCGCGGAAGGCCCGCATCAGCGCGCGGGTGTGGGCGACGGTGACGGACGTGAGGACCACCAGGTAGATCTCCAGCGCGCCGTCGACGCTGACCAGCCGCTCGATGTGGCGGGTGGCGTCCGTCAGACTCTTGTTGAGGCTCAGCGCCTCGGGCGTCATCGGCAGGCGGGTCTCCGCCGGGTAGCCGAGGTGGGTGAAGAAGCCGGCGATGGCGTCGGCGGAATCGAGCTGCTGCACGTCGGCAGGGGTCAGGAGGCGATCCTCCAGGATGTGTAGGGACAAGGTCGTTCCTCCGCGGTCTGCTCTATGCTATGGGTGACGCGTCAATCCGGGACCCTCGCGCATAGGGGCAGCGGTTTCACTGCAGATGTGCTTGCGTGACCGTTCATCTAGGGATTCTGTTTGTATTGTAGTGTAGGGGTGCAAAAGGTGCAAGATGGGCTTGGCAGGGCGCACGTGTCCCCATCTAGCGACAAGCACCACGCGTCGGAGTGAACAGCAGCGCCCAAGGCCCACAGAAGGCCCTTGGGCGCGACGACGGTTGGGCGCTGCAGTGTAGGCTGACCGTACATGTCAGCTGCGAGATCAGATGCGATTGCCTTGGGGTGTGTGTGTGGGGCTGGGTCCTCATGGGAGGCCCGGGATGGCGGGTTGCGTTCGTCAAGTGGTGGATAGAATGGTAGGCGTTGGTGGGACGGTCGCGGAGACGATGGCGGAGCGCGGCACTAGTGTGAAGTACCGGAGGTTCTTTCCCGACGCGACGTGGATCACGTCCGTGATCCGCCGCCCTGCCTTCTCTCTGTGCGTGGTGCTCGTTGTCTATGGCGCGCTGCTCCTGCCCACCCTGCACCGCCAAGGTATCTCCTGGGATGAGCAGACCGACCTCGACATCGCCCGGTCGTACCTCCTGCGACCGGACGGGTGGCTCCGCGGGTCGCCCTCCGACCCCAGCCAGACGCGCCTGCCGATGGCGGTCGTCGCCGTGGTCTATGCGGCGCTGGGCACCGAGGATCTGCTGACGGCGCGCATCGTCAGTTGTCTGGCCGGCGGGCTCACGATCGCCGGTGTGGTGGTGTTCTGCCGCCGCGACTTCGACAGCAAGCGCGGACTGATCGCGGGGCTGATGCTGGCAACCAGCCCGTTCTTTTTGTCGTTCGCGAAGACGGCGTTCACCGAGACCGATATCTATGTGGCGTGTGCTTTCGTCTGGCTCCTGGTGGCGATGTCCCGCTTGCGGGAGACCGGCACGGTGGGCTGGGCGGCGATCACGGCAGGCGTGCTCGGTTTGGCGCTATCGGGTAAGTTCACGACCCTCGTTGTGTTCCCGGCGATTGTGATTCACCTGCGTTCGTTCGTCGGGGATCCCGGGGCTGAGACGCTCAGCCGGCGAGACATCGTCAGGGGCGCCGGGCTCCTGGTGCTGATGGGCGCAGCGATGGCGTTGGGCTGGTTCACGCTCAGCGCGATGGGCCCGGATGGTCGCGAGGATGCGTTGCTGCGCCTGCATTTCCTGCTCGCGTTTGGCGGGTGGATCGCGGTGCTGGTCTGGGCGGCGCGCCACCGCGACAAGATCGTCTCGCCGCAGCTCACCGCGGTCTTCATCTTGGTGTTGGCCCTCGGGACCTTCATGGTGCTGCCGCCGGTCCATACCACGAACCCCGACATCCTCGACAGCTTGGTCGACCGGCTCAAGCATGAGATGCGAGGTGATCCGGCGTTTTTCGCCGAGGCGGCGGTGCTCCATCTGGGGAGCGTGCTCTTCAAGTCCAGCCCTTTGGTGGGTCTGGGGCTGCTGGTATCGCCGGTGGCGGTGGCGTTGCAGTGGCGGGCCAGACCCGGAGTCAGATTTCCCTTGCTCTTGCTGGGCTTCTACGTTCTGGGCCTGCTGTTGCTGCCGCTGGCGCAGACCTTCTATATGATACCGGTCCTGCCGATCCTGGCGATCCTGACAGCGGACCAGCTGCTGACGCTGGCGGCGCGCCGCAGAGCCCTGGCGCTGGCCCTCGGCGCCCTTGCCGCGGTGGGACTGGGCGTCGATCTGGCGCTGTGCTACCCGGACTACAACCTGAACGGGTACCAGTATCTGGGCGCCCGGTATCTTGGGGGCCGTTCGACGATCGGGTACCGGAGTATCGTCCAGACGACGTCTGACGGTGTCCAGCAGATCGGGCTCTGGCTCAACGACCACGCACGGTACGGCGACCGGGTCGTGGTCTATGTCAATCCCTGGCACATCCTCGAGGCCACCTGTCCCGATCCTGCGTTCCGGCTGGTGCCGGGGGACGCCATGTCCGTGCGCCTGCGACCGGACTACGTGGTGATCCACATCAATGCGACGCTCCGGAGCCGGTGGGCGGGCTCGTTCAGCGATCCGGCGCGCCACATTCGCGAGGGCAGCGTCTGGTGGGAGCCCTACGACGCCGCTTGGCTGCACGCGCATTTCACGAAGGTTGCGACGGTGCGAAGGGCCTTTGGGCTTGAGATGGCGAGCGTCTGGGAGCGCGACGGGCGCGTCAGGCGGGAGTAGGGGCGTGGCGGCGTCCTCCGGGAAGCGCTTGAACCCTACGCTTCGCTCAGGGCAACCGGTACGCTCTCTATGTTGTACACGGATTCATCCGCCAGCCATGCCGCGTAGTTAAGAACGGCCTGGATGTCCTCCGGCTCAAGGTAGGGATA
>JAFGNI010000018.1 GCA_016927095.1 Anaerolineae bacterium
CCGTCGGGATCCGTCTGTTGGATGGCAAGTATACCTTAAGCCGAAGCCGGGTACAAACCAGGGCTGCCAATATCACAAAGCCCGGTCAACCACAGGCTTGACGCCCCATAGAAGCTCTGTACAATCCGACCGGTAGGCCGGCCCAGTCGAAGCTCGTCACAGCTTGGCTGCCAACACGCACAAACAATCGCCCAACCCATCAGCACCGCTCTCGCCAGGAGTCTTCCATGCCGACGCTCAAGCACGCACGACACCTCGTACTGGCCCTGACGCCGACCCTAGTTGGCCTTTGGGCCTTCGCTTTTGCACATCCATCGTCCGTTCCCTATGTCAACAGCCAGGCTCACACCTCGCCGGTGCTCCTGACAGCCACGAACCTCTTCACGGTTCACCTGCCGTTGGTGCTGCGCCCGCAGCCCCCCGAGGTGCCGCCGACACCAGTGCCATCGCCCGAGCCCGGACCATCGGATCTCCTGAACGGAGACTTCGAGGGCAGTACGTGTCGCGACACGCTCAATGGCTCAGTCTACGCAGAGATCTCAGTGCCTGAGCACTGGGTTGCCTTCTGGAAGGAGGAAGAGGGCTATGGCCGCCCCGAGATGGGCGTAATCCCCGATTCGCCGCCCTACCTCGATCCCCCTCGTGTCCACGCCGGTGAAAAGGCGCTCAAGTGGTTCACGTTCTACCGGACGGGAGATGCTGGCGTCCTGCAGCAGGTTAGTGCCGAGGTCGGGAGGCGATATCGCGCCCAGGGATCTGTCCACGCCTGGTATAGCCAGCGCGACGACCCACACGTATCGCAATGGGTAGACAGCAAGACAGGTATCGTGTACCCGATCCTGGATGGAGATCCGGGGATGGAGTCGATGATCGGCATAGATCCAACCGGGGGAACGGACCCGTGGGCGAGCTCAGTGATCTGGAGCAGAGCTCACATCTACGACCAATTCGATCAGATCTCAGTGCAGGCAACAGCAAGAGCTGAGACAATCACGATCTTTGCCAGGACGTGCACGCTCTACCCCTTCAAACACTGTGACGCGTACTGGGACAGCCTATCACTCCAAAGGGTGGATTGACGGCGCACACACAGGGCGCAGGCAGGCTTCAGGCCTGGGTCATTCGTAGTACCCACACAGCGCTAGGGCCCCCGGCCCGGTGTTGATCCCCAGCACGGGCCCGGTCGTGTTCACGAGCAACTCGGCGGGGTTGATCTCGTTCCGCACACGCTCGGCTAGCGCCCGGCCCTCGTCTGGCACGCCACCGTGCAACACTGCAACGTGCAACGGACGAGAGAGATCCAACCGGTCGTAGAAGCCCTGCACGAGGGCCTCGATGCCACGCTTTCGCGTACGAGCGGCCCGCTCCACCTCGACGAGGCCCGTCTCGTGGTCGATGTAGATGACGGGTCTGATCCGCAGCGCCGTGCCCAACAGGCTGACGGCATTGCCGATCCGTCCGCCCTTATGCAGGTACTTGATGGCATCCATGTAGACAAGCTGCGCCATATGCGCGCGCGCTGCGCCGGCGGCGTGGACCATCGCATGTAGGGTTTCATCAACGGCGTTGTGATCTGACCGCGAGATCTCAAGGTCCTCCCGCGCACGCGCTGCCGCCAGTACCTGCCAGCCTAACGACATAGTCGGCCCCTTGCTGTCCACAACCCGCACGGGCAGCTCGAAGGTGTCGGCGGCCTGTCGCGCCGCGTTGTAGGTACCACTCATCGCGCTACTCACGGTGACCACGACGATGCCACTGGCGCCGCTGGCGCGCGCTGCTTGATACGCGTCCCGGAAATCACCCGGCGTAGGGTGCGAGGAGGACGGATAGACGGGATCAATCACCAACCGGCGATAGAACGCGTCCGCTTGCAGGGTCACCCGGTCCAGAAACTGCTCCTCGCCCCATATCACATAGGCCGGCAGCACGGTGATGTCGTACTGTGCAACCAGCTCCTCCGGTATGTCACAGGTGCTGTCACACATCAAGGCGATAGTATGCGACGATGCGCTCATCTGACCTCCACACGCTTGAGAGACTGCCATTGGGAGCGGTTGTGGCAAGCTCCCACCGCTGCCACAGGGCCTATCGTACCACGGTATGTCAGCAGAACCAACCACGCGGCGCCTTGATTCAGATCGGGCCCTCACTATAATCTAGGACATAGGACAGGCGCCACCATAGCGATCCCAGGATGGTGAGGTTCAATGAGGGCTAGAGCTCAAGACGCGGATGCCAGCACGTCGTCCGAGGTAGGTGGTCTGAACCATGCAAACCGGAGCCTGCGAGAAGAGCTGGAGAGCTTGAGGGCGCTCTTCGACAGCTTGCCGCTGGGGATCTATCGTATGGCACCGAACGGCAAGATCCTCTTGGCAAACGCCGCGGTTCAGAAGCTGGTAGCCCGGGCATCCGAAACGCGCCTGCCGCTGCTCTGCCCACCGCCCAACGCCGATACGACTGGCTTCTACCGGAGTCTGCTCGAGGATGACCCCACTTGCGGCGGCGCCCAAGGTCTGGAAGGCGAGGTGCAGATCCAGGGCGGCAGATCAGTCTATGTTCGCGAGAATATCCGCATCGTCCGCGGCCCAGACGGTAGCCCCCAGCACTACGATTGCACCATTGAGGATATCACCGACCGGCATCGGGCCGAAGACGCCCTTCGCGTCAGCGAGGAACGGTACCGTTCCGTGGTTGAGCACTCGCCCGCCGGCATCTTGCTGGTCGACGATCAGGCGCGCATCATCTTCGCCAATCGGGAGACGTCGCGCATTCTGGGACTGGAGCCAAGTCAGGTCATAGGACGGCATTTCACGGACTTCCTCCACCCTGACAGCCGCAAGATCGTGCTGGAACGCTATGCTAACCGCCAAAGAGGCGACCCGGTACCCGCGCGCTACGAAGCGCAGATACGCCACGCCGACGGTACGAGTCGCGATGTTGTGCTTAGTGCTACCACCTTTGAGACCAAAGCCGGGATCGCGCGAACCGCGGCACAGATCTTGGATGTCACCGACAGGACCAAGGTAGAACAGGCGCTGCGTGACTACACCGAGGCGCTAGAGATCCGGAACGCAGAGCTCGATGCTTTTGCCGATTCCGTCGCCCACGACCTTAAGAACCCGCTTAGCACCATCATCGGCTTTGCCGAGGTGCTGCTGGAGCAGTTGGACACTCTGGCAGAGGAGGATGTCAGGCGTGTGCTGCGGAGCATCTCGGCCATGGGTCGGAAGATGGATGGTATCATCGACGAGTTGCTCATCTTCTCTAGGATCCGGCGCACGGCTGTACAGCCTTCGCCCGTGGATATGCAGTCTGTCGTCGAGAGTGTCCTGGACCGCCTCCAGCGGCCCATTGCCGAACATCAGGTGGTGATATGCAAACCCAAGGCCTGGCCCCAAGCCCTGGGACACGGACCTTGGATTGAGGAGGTTTGGGCCAACTACATCAGCAACGCCATTGCCTACGGTGGCGACCCACCCGTGGTCGAGCTCGGCGCCAATCTCCTGCCCGACGGACGCGTCCGTTTCTGGGTCCGCGACAACGGCGACGGTGTTCCTCCCGGCAGGCAGCCTCGCATCTTCGATGGCCTCTCTGACCGCGCCCTCGGAGGGGGACACGGTCTGGGGCTCTCCATCGTGAAGCGTATCGTGAACAAGCTTGGCGGCGAGGTCTCGGTGCAGAGCTCCGGGAAGGCCGGTGAGGGAAGCATCTTCAGTTTCACCCTGCCGGCAGCCCTGGTCGCAGAAGATTCAGCAACAAGCTAGAGGAGCTGGCGTCGGGGCAATGGACAGGCTGCGAGAGGTCGAGACCGTCTTCGATCTCGTACGGCATGCGCATGCAAACTGGTCACCCGATGAGATGCGGCCCCTCTCCAGCGCCGGGGCCCGTGAAGCGCGGCGGGTGTCCTGGTTGCTGAGACAAAGAAGAGAAGCCACCGTCCCTCCGATAAGCTTGGTCATCAGCAGCCCGAGCCTGCGCGCTAGGCAGACAGTCGCGCCTTTGGCCGCACACCTCGATCTCCCTCTCACCATCGAGATCGATCTACGAGAGCGAGCTCTGGGTCAGGATCTGGGTGATGTAGCGGCATTTCGGGCCGCCGTCCGGGCGACTTGGGAAGATGCTAGCTTCAGCCTACCGGGAGGTGAGACCAATAGCGCTGCACAAGCTCGGGGCGTCGCAGTGCTGGAGGCATGCCACCTCAACCATGGTGGCGAGCACATCGTCCTGGGCACCCATGGGAAC
>JAFGNI010000206.1 GCA_016927095.1 Anaerolineae bacterium
GCGGCAGCGGAACAGGCGAAGGCCTGGTGGCACGGCTTCTTGAGGAACGTGAGGCAGATCGGGCGCTTGAGGGCAACGGTCCGTGACAGCGGCCCCGACCTATCTTCTGGATACGTCAGCCATCCTGACGCTGATCGAGGATGAGCCGGGCGCAGATCGGGTCGAGGCCTTGCTGCGGGAGTATGGCGAGCAGGTGCTGTTGCCTTTCGTGGCGATCCTGGAAGCAACCTATATCACGCTGCGCGAGGTGGGCGAGGCCGTCGCCGAGCGACGCTATGCGTTGATGCGCCAGTTACCATGCACTGAGCTATGGTCGGTGGATGAACCCACACTGCTCACCGCCGCACGCTTCAAGGCGCAGGCACGAGTCTCCTTCACCGATGCCCTGATCGCGGCCTTTGCTGCGCGCAATGGGGCGATCCTCGTGCACAAGGATCCTGCGTATGAAGCTCTAGGCGATCGGGTCGCGCTTGAGGCGCTGCCGTACAGGGCTGCCGGGACGCGGTAGATCTGCCGGGGGGACTCACGCCGGGAACAACCGAGTGTTGTGGCGTGGAGCGCTGGGGGCACCGGATTGAGATCCGGGTGAATCCGAGTCTTCCACAGAGATAAAGGGAGGGACGACGTGACAGAAGAACGCCCGTCGGGAGGTTATGGGACCCACTTGCTGGTAAGCGGGGCCGTCGTCCTGGTGATGGTGGCGGTGTCGGGATATGCATGGACGCAGATCCCCGCAGGGACGGCGGTGTGTACACACTGGAACGCGGCGGGCGTGTGCGACGGCTGGGGCAGCCGGTTCACGGGACTCTTCCTGATGCCGATTGTGGTGGCGGCGGTAGTGGGGTTGTTCGCCATCATCCCGCGGATCGACCCGCGGGCGGCCCACATCGCGGCGTCGCGCACGGCGTATACGGTGGTGTGGCTGGCGATGCTGGGGTTCTTCCTGGCGTTCCACGTGACGTTGATGTTGGATGTGCTGGGGCGCCCGGTTCCGATCGCCATGCTCCTGCCCGTGCTGACGGGTGCGCTTTTCGTGGCGATTGGCAGCGTGATGGGACGGGTGCGGAGCAACTACTTCTTTGGGATCCGCACGCCGTGGACGCTGGCGAGCGAGCAGTCGTGGGTGAAGACGCACCGGTTGGGCGGGTGGTTGTTCATCGCGGAGGGGGTTTTGATCGCGGCTGGGGCGCTCCTCCGGCCTGGGACGCTGTGGGTCACCCTGCTGTTGGGAAGTGTGGTGGTGATGTTGGTGGTGGTGACGGTCTATTCGTATGTGGTGTGGCGGGGGGATCCGGAGCGGGACGTCGAGCCAGAGACAAAAGGCAACGACTGAAGTCGTTACTACGAACGGTAGCCTTGCTTCGGGGTAGGCTGCGCCTGCGACGCAGGCGAGTGGGACGCCCGGTCCGGAAACGCCCAGGCGCGAGGTCACCCACGGAACCGCTTGGTTAGTCCCGGCGGGTGACGGTGCCGCCGCTCGGGACGTCGAGGACGTCGTAGTCGGCCTCGGTGGTGTGCGGATCGATGATGCAGTTGCGACCGATGGTGGCCCCGCCGGGTACGTGGGCGCCGGCGCCGACGAGGGTGATGCCGGTGGTGAGGCGGTCGGGTTCGCGCCGGTTGGGTGTGGCGGGGTCGCCGGCGCCGACGCGGGCGTTGGCACCGATGTGGGCCGCTTCGTCGACGACGCAGCGGTCGACGACGGCGCCAGGGCCGATGACGGCGTCGTGCATGATCACCGAATCGCGGACGATGGCGCGGGCCGCCACGGTCACACCGGGCGAGAGGACGCTGTGGACGACGGCGCCGTGGATCACGCAGCCGCCGGCGACCATGGCATCCCGGACGGCGCTCCGGGCGCCAAGCCAAGCTGCGGGACGGGGCTCGGTCCGCGTCGCGATAGGCCAGCCGGGGTCGGCTAGATCGAAGCGCTCGGGCTCATCCAGCAGCGCCAGGTTGGTCTCCCAGTAGCCTTGGATGGTGCCGATATCGGCCCAAGGGCCGTCGAAGGGGTAGGCATAAGCCGCCTTCTGGGCCACCATCCGGGGGATAAGGTCGCGACCGATATCCCGCACGCCCTCGCCTACCTCACGCAGAAGGACCTCGGTGTTGACCACGTAGAAGCCCAGGGAGGCGAGGGTGGACCGTGGCTGGGCCGGCTTCTCGGCGAAGGCAGTGACGCGCCGGTCGTTGTCGACGTCCATGATGCCGAAGCGATGGGCCTCCTCCTGGGGGACATGGGTGGCGGCGATGGTGAGGCCGGCGCCCTTGTCGTCGTGAAAGCGGAGGAGCGCGCGGTAGT
Source organism: Anaerolineae bacterium (assembly GCA_016927095.1). Next base: position 2,303 of record JAFGNI010000206.1, read on the forward strand.
CGAGTTTGTAGATCTGGTCGGCGGCGAGGATGAGCACCCGGTCGCAGCCGGTGGCGGCAATGAGGTCGCGGTTCTGATGGAGGGCGTCGGCGGAGCCCTGATACCAGCGTTGCTCGCCACCGGCGAAGCCCGGCAGCCAGATCTCCACGCCCTTGGGTGAATCCCGGTCAAGGCCCCACGGATCACCCGCGCCGATATGGCGCACAAGAGGTGCCGGGTTGAACTGCGCCAGGACGGCAACGCGATCGAGGCCCGAGTTGGCGACGTTGGAGAGCACGACGTCAATGATGCGATATTTGCCGCCGAAGGGCAGAACGGGCTTGGGCCGCTCGGCGCTGAGGACGCTCATGCCCCGTGCGGGGCCACCGGCGAGGATCAGAGTTAGGACGGTCATCTACTGCCTCCTTCATCGAGTAATCGAGAGTATGACAGGACCCGTTGGGGCGACGTCGCGGGGGGGGGCGACGGGGTCCCGAGCGCGCTCAGCTGGGATCCGTCGCAAGCGTTGATGTGACAACTATGGTAGGCGGGCGTGGCAGGATGTCAAGCGGCGGCGGTGTGTGCGCAGGGGCGCCAACGATGTCGAGGTCAAGGCGTGCGCAAAGAAGACGGGGCACCGCCCCGTCTCTACAACGACGGTGGGGAAGCCCTGTAGAGACGGCCCGGCGGGCCGTCTGGCAGCGCGGACTAGGCTTAGCCGGGCACCTGAACGACGCAGAAGAGGTTGCCGCTCTCATCGTGTTGCTCTTTCGATGAAACTGTGGAGGAGCTGTGGAGAAAAGTGGTCGCCGCCCTCAACGACCGTCAGGCGGCAGTTAGGCAGCATGCGGGCGGTCATCTCGGCAGTGACAAAGGGGACCTGTGGATCAGCGCGGCTGTGCTGCATGATCACGGGCACGCGGAGGTCGGCAAGGGGGAAGCCCCAGTCCCGACAGCGAATCTGCAGGTCCAGCGCGATACCAAAGGCGTTGTGGACCATGGCGTCCCGGACGTCGTTGCGGGATAGGTCAGCGTCGGTCAGATGAGAAAAGAAGAGGTCCTTCGCCAAGGCCTGGAGCTCGGGAAGGGTTGCCTCGGGTGTGAGGGGATAGGGCCAGCGAGCCTGGATTTCGGGATCATCGAGCGCGGGGGTACCACTGAGGATAAAGAGGTTGCGCACTCGGCCGGGGAGTGCATGCCCGATGGCGTAGGCGTAGGGGGCGCCCGACGAGATGCCCAGGACGTCGAAGCGTCCGACCGGGCCAACAAGACCTAAGTCGTCAACCAGGCCGGCGACGATGGCGCCCCACTCGCCGATAGTTCGAATCGCGCGAGGGGATGAGCGCCCATAGCCGGGGCGGGCAACGGCGATGACACGGGCCCCCGCGCGGGCGAGGGGCTCAAAGAGGTCGATGTCCAGGATGCTGGCAATCATGCCGTGCTGGATGAGGACTGGCGTTCCTTCCGGATCGCCGGTCTCGACATAGGCCAGCGTTTGACCGTCATTGTAGGTGACCAAGGTCTCCATCGGCACCTCGACTCAGGCTAGCTGGGCCAGGTAGCCGTGGCTGCCGTCAGCGAGAGCGCGCACCCGGCGCAGGGGATCCCACGTCTCCAGCGGTCCCTCTCCCTCGGCATGCGCTAGCCAGTCCTCCAGCCGCCAGAGGTCCAGGAGAATCGCATAGCCCACGAGCAAGGCCTTGCCGCCGGGCTGCGCCAGCCACGGGCGCGCTAGGATCGCCGCCGTCCGGCGAAGTTGTGCCGCACCCTTCTGATCGGCTGCGGAAACGCTGCCGCCCTTCGACGGGCCGTAGGCGATCTTGATCAGGTGGTTGAGGTCGAGATGGACCGGGGCGATCAAGGCGTGTTCGAAGTCGATCAGGGCGATCACATGGCCTGCGTGCCAGATCGCGTTGTCAAGCGTCATATCGCCGTGACAGAGCGTGAGGGGCGTTGCAGGCAGCGCCTCCCAGAAGCGACGCAGGTCACCGCGGAGGGTGGCTGCTTCGGCACGGGTGAGGATAGCTTGGTCCGTCAACCGGGAGAGGCCGGCCTCGGCCTCCGCAGGATCGTTGGCGTTGAACCACGCTCGGGTTCGGGCGATCTCGGCTGCCGCATCGGCAGGGACGGCGTGGACGGCCTCCGCCCGCAGCCAGAGGTCGTAGAGCGCTGTCGCGCGCTCGTCCCAGCTCAGCTCACCCCAGATCTCGCCTAGGCACCGGCCCGGAAGGCGCTTCGCCAATGTCCACGCGTGGCCTTCCGTCACCCCCGCATCCACCAGCGCCGGATAGCCGACGCCGGGTGGGAAGAGGGTGGCTAGGCGAGACTCCCGCTGAAGCCTGCCGGTCTCTAGCGTGGTGCAGAGGCGCAGGACGAGGCCGTCTGCGAGCCAGACGGCGTTAGTCCAGCCGCCACCACGGCGGACATCGGCGAAGTCGATGCCGTGGCGGGCGAAGATGGCGGCGGCGATGGCTTGGAGGTCGTCCGGGCTCTCGGTATCGAGGTGTTGGCTCGATGGCGTGTCGTTCATCAGGTGATTCTCCTCACAGGCATCTAGGTGTTGTGGGAGTTGCGGCAAGGCGGCAGGTGTGATGCGCTCCCCGGTCAGAGACTACGTCAGGGCATCGAGCAGTCTCAGGGCCTCCTCGCCCAAATCGAGGAGATGGTGCTGCGCGGCGGCGGCCTGCGCGGGTCCGCCGGGATCGTGGCTGCCGGCTGCCGGGCTCAGGACCTTGAGGATCAGCGACCAAGGTTGGTCC
>JAFGNI010000783.1 GCA_016927095.1 Anaerolineae bacterium
CGGTCGCCTGTCTCTCTCCGGTGAAACAGTGTACAGGTAGTATGACGCAACAGGGGGCCGCCGTATAGCTACGAAAGTACTGCTAGGGGTACTGTTCTGGGGTGGGGCTGAGCCGAAAGCTTGCCTTCCGGGAAGCTGTACCTTCAAGGGACAGCCGCCTGCTGCGCGTCTGCGGGTCACGCTTGTGTGAGGATGCGACGGAGCTTCCCGGAAGGTCCGAGACAAGCGCTTCCGGGAAGCTGTACCTTCAAGGGACAGCCGCCCGCTGCGCGTCCGCAGGTCACAGCTTTGTGAGGATTTGGCGGTGTCTCCCGGCAGATTCCGGACCAAGCACTAGATCAAGCCCAGGTCGCGGGCGCGCGCCACAGCTTCTGTGCGCCTCCGTACCTGCAGTTTGCCGTAGACGCGTTGGTTGTGGCCCTTCACCGTGGTGAGGGCAATGAAGAGTCGCTCCGCGATTTGTCGATTGGTCAGGCCCTCGGCAACCAACCGCAAGACTTCAAGCTCACGCTCGCTGAGTGGCTCGACAAGGGGCTGCTGCTCAGCCGCGGTTGGGACACTGGTGTCCCCGGTGTCTCTCAGCGGGGCCGCCGCCGCTGCGGCAGCCAGGAGTCTGCCCGTATAAGACAGCATCAGACCCTGGGCCCGCGCTTCGGATAGCAGTGTCACCATCGGCGGGCCTTCATCGATGAAGCTGCGAATGACTCCCTCCGGTTCGCCAAGCGCCAGCGCCTCCCGCAACGTTCGGAGAGCCTCGTCCTTGTCACCGGAAGCGAATAGCGCGACCGCCTCCAGAATCGTGACCTTCAGATGCTTGTCCCACCGCTTCTCCGCCTCAAGCCGGCGGCGCAGCGGTCCCAGTATGTGCAGTGCCGCGGCGGGATCTCCCCGGGCTAGGTCCACGCGAGCCTTGGAAAGAGGCAGAGCGCCAGCCTGAGCGAGACGTGCCGCGGTTGCCAGGTCGTCTCGTTGCAGATAGATCAGCACCTGCAATGCAGCGACTTCAGGGAGGCGATGGGCGAAGTTGTGCTCGCGTGCGAAGGCCTCGGCCTCGGACAACGTGGTTGAGGCGGCAGGGAGATCGCCTTGGGCCCATTGCACGCGCGCCAGAAGGACCTTGCAGGCAACCAGTGTGTCAATGTTGGGGAGCTGCCGTCCCAGTGCGAGGCTCCGCTTCACATGGGTCTCGGCGGTGTCCAAATCGTTCCACTCATAGGCCAGCTTGGCCAGACCGAAGTGCCCTGCGCATGCGAAGGGCAGCGGCGGATCGCCCGTGAGCTCCAGGACGCGCAGATACGTGGTCTCCGCAGCACGCAGCTGGTTCTCCTCTTCCTGGATCTGCCCCAGAGCGACCGTGGCGCCAATGGTGATGATGAGGTTGCCGGATGCCTGGCTGATCGGGATCGTTGCCGCATACACCTCTCGCGCCGCTGTCCGGTTGCCCTGAAGCTGATAGCCATACCCCAGCGTCCAGGAAGCTGTCGTGCGGGCCAGGAGATTGTCCGGGTTCAGATGGGCCAAGGCGGTGCGTGCTTGAGCCACGACCACGTCTGCCCGGTTCTGCGGTATGGCCTGCATCGCTCGAATGGCAGCGATCCGCCCCACAAGGTCCTCAGCCCGGTCGTCAGGTTTGCCTGCCGCGAGGGCGGCCTCAGCCGCCAGCAACTTCTCCTCCACGGCAGTGCTCAGTTGCCCGGCGATCGTCAGCGCCGAGGCGTAGTTGACCCACAGCGCAGGTCTGGCATCCAAAACGGGCCTGGGCAGTGACCCAAGCCAGTTCAGTACCTGATTGGCGGCGCCCTGATACTGCAGGGGTGTGCCGCCGCCCTCGAGGAGCTGGGCCGCGCGTTCAATGTCCTTCGCGGCGACCGCGTGCCGGAAAGCTTCGAACGCCAGGCTGTGTGCCTCATACCACAAACTGGCACGTCTGTGCAATGTCGCGACGCCGCTAGCCTCAGCCTCTGGCATTGAGGCCTTGCTCTGGCTGAGTCGCTGCCGCAGCAGATCCGCGAAGAGACGATGGTAGCGGTACCAACGGCGCTTGTCGTCCAAGGCGACAACGAACAGGTTGGCACGTTCGAGGTGCGCCAGTGTCTGCTCGCCGTCGCTCTGGCCGGTGACGGCATCGCAGAGGGAGCCGGTGAGACGGTCGAGGATGGCCGTTTGCAGAAGGAACCTCTGGAGGCGCTCAGGCTGTTGGTCCAGAACCTCCTCAACCAGGTAGTCGAGCACAAAGCGGTGGCTACCCGCGAAGGACTGGACGAAGCTGGCTATGTCGGACTTCCCCCGCAGCGATATCGCCGCCAGCTGCAGGCCGGCGATCCAACCCTCGGTGCGTGCCTCCAGAGCGACCACATCCTCTGTGGAGAGGGGCAACCCCATCACTCGATTGAGGAACTCGGCAGCTTCGGCGGAGGTAAACCGCAAGTCGGCGGCGCGTATTTCGGTAAGCTGGCCCTGCACCCGCAACCGGGCCAGAGGGAGCTGCGGGTCCTCTCGGGTCGTGATCACCAGGTGCATCTGGGGTGGCTGGTGCTCGAGCACGAAGGTGAGAGCATCGTCAACCGACCCGGCGTCGACAAGGTAGTAATCATCCAGGACCAGGACGAAGTCATCCGAGATCGTGGCGATGTCATTCAGAAGGTTCGTCAACAGCACCTCGCGCGGCGGTGGCTGCGGGGACTGGAGTAGTTGCAACGCGCCCTGGCCGACCGTATCCCCAATCGACTGCAGGGCAGCGATGACGTACGTCAGGAAGCGCACGGGGTCGCTGTCTTCTTGATCGAGCGAGAGCCAGGCGACGTTTCGAGAAGGTGCGGCCACGCCCGGTCCGGCCATAGGCGCAATGTGTTCCAGGGCGTGGACCCATTCGCCGACCAGCGTGGTCTTGCCGAAGCCCGCCGGCGCCGAGACGAGCGTGAGTTTTCCCCGCAGGCCGGCATTCAGCTGCCCGGTGAGACGAGGCCGGGCGACCAGGTCAGATCGCGTGCGGGGAACGTACAGCTTCGTAGCCAGAATAGGCGTACTCATAGGATGATTATAGGTGCAGTCCCTAGCAACGACAGTTGCACTAGCCCTCTTGCACTGCTGCTCTCACCGCAGAGAGCAGGTATGATCGCGTCTGGCGACGTGGGGCGGCTGCATCGAGGTCCCCTGACTTCACCTTCTGACAGCGTTCGGACAGTGTCAACGCCAAGCAGGAATCTAGCAGCTCACGGTCACTCTCCGTCCTTCTCAAGACCTACCTCCGTTGACTTCTGTGTGAGCACGGCTAAACTCGCATCGGTTGTCAGGGAGCTAGACACGTGCGGGGGAGTACGGGTGAACCTTGCTGGGCTGAAGAGTTGGCTGAGGCACAGACTTCTTGCCCTGAGAGCCGGGCGCAGGTACGCGGTGTTCCCGGAAATGGTTCCCGCGTTGCACTGCCCTGAGGGGTACACGCGCGATTCGCTGCTGGCGTTGTTGTCGGGGTATGTGTTGGAGGGAACTGATGGCAGGATCCGACAGGAGTTCGAGACATACCTGCGAGAGAGCTTCAAGCGCTCCGTCTATACGCTGAACCTCATCCCCCCCGGGCAGGGCTCCCTCTTGGAGATCGGCAGCCAGCCGTATTTCACGTCCATCCTGATCAGGAAGTTTACAGACTACGACTTGCACTGCACAAACTACTTCGGCGGGCCCCGAGAGACACGGGTCGACACCATGCGCAACCCATCGACTGGGGATGAGATGAGGTTTGAGTACATCAACAGCAATATTGAGGAGGAGGCTCCGTCCAGCGACAAGTACGACGTAGTCCTCTGTTGCGAGGTAATCGAGCACCTGACTATGGACCCGATGGGTGCCCTCTTGAGACTGAAGACAACGCTCAAGGAGAATGGGCACTTGATCTTGACAACGCCCAATGTGAACCGCCTCGAAAACGTAGCAAAGATGCTCGCCGGCGTCAATATCCACGATCCGTACTCAGGCTACGGGATGTATGGCCGGCACAACCGCGAGTACAACAAGCATGAGCTCCACTTGTTGCTTACGCATCTTGGCTTTGAGATAGAGGTGATGTTCTCTGCGGATGTGTACCCCAATCGTGCCCAGCAGTATTTTTCTTTCAACCGTTATCGCAGACTTGTGGAGTTCCGCAGCCTAGACCTAGGACAGTACATCTTTCTTAGAGCGCGGAACACGTCAGAGGCTCGAACCTGTAAGCCAAATTGGCTCTATCGCAACTACGTTGCGGGCGACCTATGTCCTGACTGCTAGTTTTCGGGTCATTGGCGCTCGGTAGGGGCATCGCTGGCACATAGCGCCAAGGAGTTACTAGGATGGCGTCAGAACGGATAGGTGATTCAGATGGTAGCGCCCAGAACCTGGCACAGCTGCGGTTTGGGCAGTTCGCCCAAGCTTACGTCACCAGCGCGCCGCACGCGCGGGGCATTGACCTCGACTGGTTGCTGGACTTGGCGCAGCCGCAGCCGGATTGGGTGATGCTCGACGTCGCGACGGGTGGGGGGCACACCGCCCTCAAGTTTGCGCCTCATGTCGCGCACGTGACCGCCAGCGATCTCACCCAGCGGATGCTGGAAGCTGCCGAGGCGCATATCAGGGCGCAAGGCATAGCGAATGTGAGTTTCCGGCAGGCCGCAGCCGAGGGCCTGCCCTTTGAGGACGGAAGCTTCGACTTGGTCACGTGCCGCATCGCCCCGCACCACTTTGAGGATGCGGCCCGCTTCGTCGAGGAGGCTGCGCGCGTGCTCAAGGGCGGCGGTGTGCTCCTGGTTCAAGATCATCTGGTGCCTGAGGATCCTCTGATTGCCCGGTATACGGAGGCATTCGAGAAGCTGCGCGATCCCAGCCAC
>JAFGNI010000207.1 GCA_016927095.1 Anaerolineae bacterium
GAGGGCGGGTCGCACGGCCTGTTCATCTGCGGGACCTACGGGTCGGGGCCGATCATGACGGTCGAGGAGCGCCAGCGGGTGCACGAGATCGTCGTCGACCAGAACCAGGGACGTCTGACGGTCGTCGCGCACGTGGGGACGACCTCGACAACGCAGTCGGTCGAGTTGGCGCGGCATGCCGAGTCAGCCGGTGCCGATTTCGTGGCATCGGTCTCACCCTATTACCACGGCCACGATGAGCGCACGGTAGTAGAGTATTTCCGCACGCTGGTGAAGGCTGTAGATATCCCCGTCTACGTCTATAACAACCCCAAAGCGTGCGGCGTTGAGATCACGCCGAGCTTCCTGCGCCACCTCGCCGAGGTGGGCGTCGCCGGGATCAAGGACAGCGCCTTCAGCTACATCACCTTTGCGCACTTCATCCTGGAGCTCGCAGAGGATTACCCCGCTTTCCAGTTCGTCGTCGGCACCGAGGGCATCGCGCTGCCGGCGCTGATGGCGGGGGCCAAGGGTGTCGTCTCCGGCCTGGCCAACGCCTGGCCTGAGCTGATGGTGAGCCTGTGGGACGCCTTCGTCGCCGGCGACTACGCGACCGCCTCGCGGCTGCAGATGGACGTTGTGAAGGCGCGGAAGCTGCTCCACATCCCCAGCTCCACCAACGCGGCCTGCTACGCGGTCCTCCAAGCCCGCGGCATCGACGCGGGCCTCCCCAAGCGCCCGATCCTACCTGTCGAAGAGGACAAGGCCGCGAAGATGGTGGCGGCGTTCCGGGAGATGGGGATGCCATAACAGCAGCTTTCAGCCTTCAGCGGTCAGCGGTCAGCCTACAGCGGGAGAAAGGAGTAAGGAGAAAGGAGTAGCGCGCAGGTTTTCGGATATGAAGCTATGGCCTACTCCTTACTGCTTTCTCCTTACTCCTGTTCCCCGCTGATCGCTGAAAGCTGACTGCTGAAAGCTATCTCCGGAGATACCTATGGCACAAGAAGCCTCCCCCCGCGTGATTGCCCTCGGCGAGACGATGCTCATGTTCGCGCCGCCGGGGCACGAGCTCATCGAACATAGTGAGAGCTTCCGGGCCTTCATCGGCGGCTCGGAGGCGAACGTCGCCGTGGGGCTGGAGCGGTTAGGGGTGCACGCCGGCTGGGTGGGCAAGCTGCCGCGGAGCGCGCTAGGCCGCAAGGTGGAGAACGGCATCCGGCGCTACGGCGTGGACACGGCGGGCATCGTGTGGTCGGAGACGGGGCGGGTCGGCACCTTCTATGTGGAGGTGGGCGCTACGCCGCGGCCCACGCAGACGATCTACGACCGCGCCGGGAGCGCCTTCACGACGCTGACCGCCGGCGAGCTGGACTGGGACTACATCGCCCAGGCTGAGTGGCTGCACCTCACGGGGATTACACCGGCGCTGAGCGCGACGTGCCGCGCGGCGGCACCAGAGATCCTGAAGCGGGCGCGAGCCCTGGGGGTCAAGGTCTCGCTGGACCTCAACTACCGGTCGAAGCTGTGGGGGCCCGAGGCAGCGCGCGCGGCGTGGTTGGAGATGATCCCGCACACGAACGTGCTGATCGCGACGGAGGTGGATGCGGCGATCCTGCTAGGGGAGACACCTCCGGAAGACGGCCCACCGGGCCGTCTCTACAAAGAGCAGATTGTGGGCGAGGACCCGTGTAGAGACGCCCCGGTGGGGCGTCTTTCGGCGGAGATGGTGCGGCGACTGTACGCGGCGCACGGCGTGGAGGCCGTAGCGATCACGTGCGGCGGGAGCGGCTGTGTAGCCTTCGACGGACGCGATATCCTGGCGCGTCCGGCGGTGATCCCGGAGGTCGTGAACCGCATTGGCGCGGGGGACGCCTTCGCCGCCGGGCTCCTGTATGGCCTCATCACCGCCGACCTGGCGACGGGGCTGGCCTACGGCAACGCGATGGCAGCGCTGAAGTTCACGATCCCGCAGAACCTGCCCCTGGTGGACCGCGCCGATGTCGAGGCGATCGTGGCGGGGCAGGCGGCTACGCGGCTGGTGCGGTAGGGAGACGGTAGCGGAGAGGGGGGTGCGCAGTGCCTCCCCCCTGCCGACGGGGTAGTACGGGCGCGGTTGACCTGACAAACCAACCCACGCAGGGTCGCATGTAGGACGGCCTGTCTAGGCCGTCCCGCCGAAGGCGGCGCAGCTGCCAAGGGCCATATGTGCGCAGCCATGTGGCAGGTCGACAGGGCGCTGCGCGCGCAGTCAACCTGGAAGGTTGACCTACAATGAAGTCACTGAAGGGCTATGGGATCGCTGTCAACGTACTCGCCCACCACAGCCCGCAAGGCCTCCACCTCCGGCGTGCGCTCGAAACCTAGCACCCAGAGCGATAGTTCGGTCACGAGGTTCTCGTTCATCACGTACCCCAGGTGTGGCCACTGCGCCGGCGGGATCATCTCCCCGTACAACGTCTCCAGCGCGAAAGGATCCTGTCCCGCCGCCGTGATCTCCACCCGCAGCCCGTCGACCAACACGTGGCCCAGCTCGTGGCCGATGATCAGCTGTCGCAGCGTGACATCCGGGCGGGGTTGGACGTAGGACCCCTCCAGGAACCGCCACGCGTAGTTCTCCACGAACCAGCTGTCGTCGAATAGCCCGGCTAGGAAGAGGATCTCGCCCGCCTTGCGGCGCCAACGGGCTGCAGGCATGCTGGCCCCCGGCGCCTTCACCAGCCGCAGCTGATCCTGGGTCCCACCGGACTCCGCGACGGCGGCGGCCCTCATGAGTTCGGCGAACCGGACCTCGCCACAGGTGGCGCCAAACGCGTCCAAGACCGTCACCAGCAGGTCGAGCTCACCGGGGGTCCACGCTCCCTCAAAGGCGATGCCTAGCTCGACCCAGCGATGCAGCCGCACCAAGCGCGCGGTGGGCCAGTGGCGCAGGGCGATCCACTGCGTGGGGGTGACCTCGTCGAGCAGCCCCAGCATCAGCGCGGTCTTGCTCTCGGCCTGCACGATGGGACTGGGGGCCGGAATCCGGATGGGGACGGCCTGCGCGGGATGGGTGAACAGCCCGGCCACAAAGACCGCAAGGATGGCCATCACCGCTGTCAGGCGGCTGCCGCTTCTGAGAACGCCGGCTGTTCGCGATCGTGACGGTGTCATGGATCACCTCCCCTGTGATCTCTGTCGTCACAATCACCGTACCAACCGGGTATGCCGTCTCTATGCCGCCTGCCGTGCCAAAGGGCGTGCCAACGAACCAGCTTGTGAGGATGAAGAGGGACGACAGAACACGCTCATCCTGTGTGGATCACCCTAGCCGGGAGGCGTTCTTGAAGCGTCGCCGTAGCGTCGCCGGCTGCGCTGGGCTGGCTGACGGGGCAAGGCGGCGTCTCAGAAGCCCCGCAAGCGTCCGGCCCGCTGTTGCCTGTCGTCGCTGCGGAAGGCCGAGAGAGCCAGACTCCACCAAGCGGCTGCGGTGCAGCCGGGGCGGGACGGCGCCAGAAACGGACGGGGCCACCAGACACAACGACACGTGCGTGGCTCGACGTGGACAGCAAACGACAGCTGCCCTCGGGGCACTCCCAGGGTGATCGCAGCTAGACACCCCGCATGCCCCCTGTAGGGCGGCTCGGCTAGCCGCCCTACATACCGGCACAATCGCGACGTGACGCCGGAAGCCGACTGCAATCAACCTGGGCGCACGCCCCAGCTAGCTTGCAGCGCGGCGTCAGCTGTGCTATGATGAGGATGACGATAAGCACCACGCCAACCTCCGGCTTGACCAGCGTTCGCCCACCGCATAGGCAGTTCACTCGCACCCATTGACCGTGCGTGACCAGGGGGCTGAGCCTATGACAGCATTCGCGCTGCACCTGCTAGGGCCGCCACGACTCGAGGCCGATGGCATCGAGGTCCGCATCGGACGCCGCAAGGCGATGGCGCTGCTGGCCTACCTCGCCGTCACCGGGCGGGCGCATACGCGTGAGGCACTGGCAGCCCTTCTCTGGCCCGAGTGGGACGCTTCCGGCGCCCTCGCCGAACTCCGCCGCCAGCTCTCCCTCCTCCGCCGCTGCCTCGGTGACGCCGGGCTCGAGGCCGACGGCGATACGGTGCAGCTCAGCCCCGAGCTGGATCTCTGGGTCGATGTCGGCGTCTTCCGCGCCCAGCTCGCCGCGTGTGCGGCCTACGGTCACGCCCCCACGGTAGCCTGTCCGGACTGCGCGCCCCCTCTGGAGAGCGCCGTCGCCCTCTACACCGACGGCTTCCTGGCCGGCTTCACCCTCGAGGACAGCGCCGCCTTCGATGAGTGGCAGTTCTTCGAGGCCGAGGCCCTCAAGGATGAGGCGGCCTCGGCGCTCGTGCGGCTGGCCACCTACGCCGCCTCCCAGGGGGGCTTTGAGCGGGCCATCGCCTACGCGCGGCGCTGGCTCGCCATCGATCCTCTCCACGAGC
>JAFGNI010000208.1 GCA_016927095.1 Anaerolineae bacterium
CTAACGGGCCGGCGTGGCGTCGCCGGGATCAGGTTCAGTCTTCCTACAGCGTGAATGGTACACTGGTCGGCGGAATCTCGCCAGCTTTAGGCGCTGCGGTTCGCGCACTGCCCTCGCATGCCGGCGGTCCTGCGCCCGGCAACCTTGCTGCGTCGCAAGCGCCCAAGGCCTCAGCCCCAGCGCCCAAGGGCCTTCTGCGGGCCTTGGGCGCTGCTGTTCGTACACTGCCCTCGCACGCCGGCGGTCCTGCGCCCGGCAACCTTGCTGCGTCGCAAGCGCCCAAGGCCTTCGGAAAGCCCTTGGGCGCAACAACGGCGGGCCTTGGGCGCAGGGGGAAAAGCCCGTGGCGACCTGGGGCGCAGGTCGCCACGGGCGGACGCGGGTGCCGGCGGAGCTATGGACTCAGTTTCATCACCAACGGGAGATAGAGCTGCCGCCCTACGAGCGTGATGGTGTCGGCGACGAGGAGGCTCTCGTTCATCGCACTGTCGCGGAACTGTCCGTAGACGGTGCACTCCGTGCCGAAGCGGCAATCGCCGGCCAACGTCCACGGCACGGTGGGCTCAAACGGCTGCCAGTCCGTCCACGGGCCGGTGTCCTCGTTGCGGAAGCGCATCTCGACGCCATCGCTGACATCATTACCGACGGTCCAGCGGCTGGCTAAGGTGCCGCTCGCTTGCGCGGGCATCCCCTCGATGGGTATGTCGGTCGCGCGCACCATGAGCTCGACGGAGCGCGACGTCGTGCTGATCACGCCGGAGTTGATCAGGATGTCACCCGACGGCGCATCGGGGTCGGCCTTGGGCGTCACCATCTCGGGCGCGGTAGGCGCCCCCGCACCATCCTCGGTCTGTCCCTGGAGCCAGACCTCGTAGGTGAGGTCATTCTCCAAGGTCACCGTGAAGGTGCCGCCGGTGCCGCCTTCGTGATGGTCCACAGCGCCGGTGGGAAGCGTGATGAAGATGTGCATGTTGGTATAGGAGATAGGCCGGCTCCAACGGATCAGGATGGCCTTGTTGAGCGGGCGCACGGACCAGTTGTAGATCGGCGGCACGACGTCGTCGTTAGGCCAGTGCGGGTTGCGCTGCCCGGCGACCTCGCTGCCGTCCATCTCGCCGCCATCGTCGGTGTCGGGATCACAGGGATCGGTGCCGTTGAGCCACTCATCCCAGTTGGTCAACCCATCCTGGTCGTAGTCGAACTTCTGCGAGTCGTACTTGGTGGGATCCATGCAGGGGTATTGCCGCTCCCACCAGGTCGGGATACGATCGTCATCTTCATCATCGCCGGGGCCCGGACCCTCCATGTAGAAGGAGCCCTTCCACATGCGCAGGAGCGCCTGGCTCGGGTCGTAGGGGTCGAGGCCCAGCGCGCCGATCGTCACGTTGTAGGCGCCACCGATCACGGCCTTGGTGTAGGTGTTGCCGTGGATGCCATCGGCAGCGGCACCATCGCCGTGCTGACCATCGTCGAAGAGCCACATCGTATGGACATCGGCACCCGGCCTCTCAATGCTCATGGCGACCAGCGCACCAGGCTGTGCGCCGGCGCGGGTCAGGACCGTTCCGAGGATGGGCACCGGATCGCCGACCTTGCCCTGGTGGTTCTCGAGCAGGATCTCGCCCTCGACCTTGATGGTGGAGAGCACCTTGCCCGTCTGGATGAAGTTGCCTTCGATCTGTTCGGGCGCGGTTGGCACCATCCCGGCGCTCTGTTGGCAGACGATGTACCTGACGCGGGTCCGCATATACCAGGTCCCGGGGGCGGGATTGCTGACGTAGAGGACGTCGTGATAGGTGCCATTGCGCACATCCCATCCGGCGGGCGGCGTCGCGGAGAGCGGTGAGATGGGAATCCAGTCACGCGGGCCACTTCCCGGAACGCGGACCTCCACATCGCGGTTCCAGCCGCAGGGATCATCGTAGTCGGGCTCTTTGCTGCTGGAGACCAGGGTCAGTTTGTTGTCCGCCGCGCTGACGTTGGCGCTCTCCTCCCGCCATTCGCCCAGGGGCACCACCAGATCATAGGTGGATAAGATGCGCGATGCGCCGGTCGCGTCAGCCTGGCGGTAGTCGTAGGCTTCCCGCAGCCCCAGGCCGCCGGGCAGATAGGTGGACGCGGGGGCCATCATCTCGGCAAACTGGGTCGCGACAGCGGTCGAGAAGCCCTCGGATGTAGCCTTGTCCACCAGCGCGGTGATCGTGGCCTGGCGTTCGGCGTCTGTCTCGGCGGCCGCCGCACTTGCCAAGGCGCCACCGGAGGTCGTGGGCACGTAGAGGAAGTCACCGCCGTTCTCAACCGCGATCCGGGCCAGGAGGTCGTTGGGCGCGTCGCCGCTGAAGCCCATGGTGTTGACCACCACCTCGATGTCGGCCGAGATATCATCGTACATCGGGTTGATGTTCTCCTCGCCGTCGGAGAGGACCGTAACCACCTTATTGTTATCACTGTAGGGCGTTCCCAAGACCTCCAGTTGCGCCTGGCGCAGTCCTTCGCCGAGATTGGTCCAGTCTCGATAGGTCATGCCACTAATCGCGGTCTGCATCGCTAGGATCTGCGTAGACGGATTCGTGATCTCCGTCTTGGGGTAGACGATGCGCACATCGTGCGGGCAGTTCGGCGCACAGCCGGGCGGGTCATCCTCGGCGGAGAAATCCATAATCCCGTAGTAGTCACCCACCTGTGCCAGCATGACCAGCAATTCCGCGGCATGCTTCGCCTGCTCTAGCCGCGAGAAGTCGCCCGGCACGTCCACATCCATCATTGACCGAGAGGCATCGTGCAGCAGGACCATGTCCATATTGCCCGGCGGGACGTAGAGCAGCGCTTCGGTGTTCTCGTCGCAGATGCCGCTGGTGCCCAGGCATGCCTGCAGGTCCACCCAGCTGGTTCCCACCGGCTTGGTCGGCGGCAGGAAGATCCCGAAGTAGTGGCCCTTGGTGATCTCGGAGATCGTGTCGTTGGTCACGGCATCACCCTCGGCGTCGAGGACGAACCAATCCGGCGGGATGCCGGTGACGGGCGTCCCAGAGCCATCGGTCACCTTGAGGTAGCCCATGAAGGCGACGGGGCTGGTGGGGTCGCCGACGTAGGCGACGAAGTTCGGGTTGAGCGGGCGCTCGATCTCGATGTGCGGCGTGACGCAGGTGGCGGTCAGATCGTAGGTGCGGTTGTGGCCAAAGGCCACTGCGGCGACACCGATCTTGTCGTGCGCCCCGTAGGCGGCGAAGACACGGCTGAACTCGCTCCCCACCCAGCCACTCCACTCCGCGCTCGGCGCCGTGGTGTCAGCCGCCATAAAGGCCCATCCCATGCTGCCGGACCCACTGCCCTCCAGCATGATATAATCGCAGCCGGCCTGTGGCTGGATCTCGTAGTAGTTGCCTGCCCAGGTATCGGGAGTGCTCTCGCCGTTCCAGCTCTTGGAACCGCTGGCCAGCGTGACACTGTCCTCAAGCGCCGGGACGTAGGTGACCGTGACGCCGGGCGCATCCTCCTCGAAGACATAGAGCTCCGGCTGGGTCGCGGGGTCGGCGTAGGCGTGCAGGTAGAGCGCAGCGTAGTAGTTGAGGAAGAACTCCTCCGCGGTGAACGGCGTGAAGTGCTGCACCACATCACGGATGACGTAGAGCTCGCCTTGGGCCTCGCACTCCTCCCAGTGCTCGACCATGCCTCCAGCGAGGTAGTCGGGATCGCCAGGCGACCCGAACGGACCGGCATAGAGGTCGACGTGCTCCGAGTAGTAGGGGATGAACAGGTTGTTGTAGCCATGCTCATCCAGGCTCTTCTCCGTATCGTAGCCCGTGTTCAGGTAGCCGAAGTCGCCGACGGTCGAGGGACCATAGTCGGCGTCGCCCTCCACGATATGAATCGTCTTGCCCGGATAGTCCCCATCCCAGTCGTCGAGGCAGTTGGGGTAGGCGAACTGCACCACTTTGTGGCGCATCTCGTGCATCGTCGTCCCTCGCCCGCCCCCACCCCGGATCATCGGGGCATCCAGACCGATGTAGCAGGAGTTGGGCCACCACGCGATGCCGGCCCAGCCGTCACCTTTCATCACCTTTGCGCGGATATGACGGCTGCAGACACTGCTACCATAGGTGCGTCCGGTCTGCTCGTAGTAGGCTTCGAAGGCATCCTGCATCCACCCCACGATGGGCGTGGCTTCAGCGTGGCTGTTGATCCAGTCATCGCCGGCGCCGGTGTCCAGCGTGTAGTAGACGCTGAGATCCCAGGTGTCGCCACCCAAAGTGAACGAGGTGCCTTGACACTCGTCCAGCGGGTTGCCATCGTTGCCCGTCGGCGAGTCGGTGCAGAAGGCTGAGGGCGCGGTGGGGCCGATTTCCAGTGGGCCGGTCAGGCTTTCCTCAGCAGGCGGCGGCTGCGCCACAGGCGCCGGTGCCCCTACGTCTGCGGCTGGCTGGGCCAGCCCTGGTCCCACGCTGAAGCTGCTCAGCATGGGGATCAACACGAGGACAATCAACGGTCTTTTGATCAGCTTTCCAATGCGCATTTCCGACCTCCTATGCTACGTGACCAACAAACTGCAACCGGCACTCGAGGCGCTGTGGGCATCTGGGAGGAGACGCCCAACAGCGGAAAGCTTTTCGTCAGCAACGACACGCGTGTACAGCGTGACGCTGCCCAGCGACATTTGGAAGCAAAGTCAACCTGATCGAAGGGTAGTGACCGTGTCAGCGCACAAGAGCATGGGCGCCAGACAGATCAGGAAGGTCGTGTACTGAGCAGGAGGTCGAGGCGCAGCAAGGCACAGGCGGTGGTCACCAACCTGTTCCCAGTATAGCACAGATTCCCGTCGCCCGGGTTAGAATCGGCGCTTAGGGGATATCCGCAAACGTGGCAAGCGGCGCGAAGGCGACACCCACCATGCTCGATCCGGTGTGGGCGCCCAGCAC
>JAFGNI010000209.1 GCA_016927095.1 Anaerolineae bacterium
TCGACTTCGCCGAGGGTCTCGGCATCGTGAAGGTCACCGGAGTCGACGAGCACGGTTGCCCCCTCTCGATGGATCAGGTAGCCGTTCTGGTGGCGCCCATAGGGCGAGCCGTTGATCAGATAGACGCCCGGTAACACTTGCATTCACGATCTCCTTACTCGCCGCCAGGCGGCGGCAGATGCTTGATGGTGGCGACGTAGTTGAAGAGCCGGTCCACGTGAGCACCGGGGACAGCCCGGGTGCTGGTCAGGAGCATCGCGCGGACAAGGTCGTGTGCCTCCCCCCAGCGAATCAAGTGGGCTGTGGCGCTGTCGATAGGGTCAGGCATAGCCTCGGCTCCTTTCATAACGGTTGGCGAGCTGCCATAGTGAACAGCCGGCGAGTTCGTGATTGGCACGAAACCCGGCGGCCCGCCGAGCCGCTATGACATCAAGACATGGTGGGGCCATCAATGTCCCACTTCTCTCCGTAGGTATGCAGCCCAATGCCCCGCGAAACCGGCTGCTCAAAGAGCGTGTCAAGCACCTGATCGCGGCGTGCATGCGCGACAGGTGCTCGTAGCACGCTACGGTAAGCAGGTAGTGTGAGCTATCCTGTTGCGGGTGCGGCGGCGAATGAGGTGGAAATCCCCAGGCCCGTCGCGCCTCAACGAGGTCAACGCGTTCTTGACGGTTGAGTCTGCGATAGCAGTACATAGTCCACGCTCTACGCGTAAGTTCTAGTGTGCGCTTTAGCGCCTCTTTGGCCTCGTGAAGATGCGGAGGTCGCTAGGCGGGATGACGGCGGTATCGGCGGGCTCGCCGGTGAAGGCGTCGCGCCAGCCTTCGCCCATCTGCAGGCTTGCGCCGACGTCACCCCAGTTGATGAGAAAGCGAAGGCGGCGGTCGTCAGCTTCGCGCTCGTAGACACTGAGCGTGACCGGGGTCTCCGGGCGGCGCTCGATACCGGCAAGGTCCAGAAGCCAGGCGACAAAGGCGCCCAGGGCCTCAGGCTCCAGCAAAGTGCCGACGTAGACCACGCGACCGGCACCGACATCGTGCTTCGTGATCGCGGGCAGCCTCTCTCGCCAGCCGCGGGCGTAGGTGGCGACAACCTCGGCACCCTCAGGGTGGAGTTCGTCCGCCGCCGTGTGCCCAAAGGTCCCGGCGAGGCCAGGGATCAAATCCGTCTGCAGTTCCAGGCGCAGCCCCTCCTGCATCGCGAGGTCACTGACGGTGAGGCCGGCGAGGTCGCGCAGGGGGCCGGGGCGCGGACGGGCGAAGCTCTTGCCGAACTCATCAACCACGCCACTCCCAGGGGTGAGCCAGAGCGTGCCCCCACCCGCCACAAAGCGGCGCAGATTGCCGGCGATGGCGTCATCCACCATCCAGAGCCGGGGGGCGATCACCAGCCGGTAGCCGGACAGATCCATCCGGGGATCCCCGGCGTCGATAGCAGCCACGCGCGGGGCAAGCGCCTTGTGGATGGCGACAGCCTCG
The DNA here is from genome assembly GCA_016927095.1 of Anaerolineae bacterium. The sequence goes on from JAFGNI010000209.1 coordinate 1,479, forward strand.
GTCATCGGGTCCAGGTCGACGCCGAAGCGTCCCCCCCGCATCGCCCAGCGTGACTCATAGCTGACGAGAAGGGCGACTTGGCTAGGTGGCGCCGTCCCCTCGATGACCTCGCCGATCTGGGCGATCTCACCACCCATCCGCGCGAGGTCGGCATAGAAACGGTTCTCCTCCCCGCTGTGGGGCAGCAGGCCGTCGGCGAACTGCTCCTGTCCCCAGCGGCACTGGCGCCAGCGAAAGAAGACAACGGCGTCGGCGCCGTGGGCCACCGCCATCCAGGCCCAGAGCCGCATCCACCCAGCGGGGGTGTCGACGGGCTGGAGACGGGTATGTTGCTCCATGACCCAGACCCGACCGCGCCCGCCGCGGTAGTAGTCAACCAGGAGCTCAGGTGAGCGGCTAGGGTAGTGGTTCATCCCATTGACGTCGATGACAGCACTCTCCCGGTGGTAGTCGGTGTGGAGTGCTTGCGCGCTCTGGAAATTGGTGGTGACGGACTTGCCGGGATCAAGCTCGTGAATCAGGTCGGTGCGCCAATGGGTGAATTCAATGTTGGTCTGCGACATGAAGCGCCGGTATTCCAGCAGGAGTTGGGGCTGGGTCTGGGGGACCGGCACCTCGTCGAAGTCATCAAGGGCAAAGGACCAGAAGTTCGCGCCCCAGGCCTCGTTGAGGGTGGCAGGGGTACCGTACTTGGCCCGCAGATAGGCTACGAAACGCCGGCGGCACTGCTCGCAATAGCAGTCGTTGTGCCCGCCAACCTCGTTGTCGACCTGCCAGGCAACGATGTGGTCATGGCCCGCAAAGTGGCGCACAACAGCCTCGTCGATGCGCTGTGATAAGGCAACAAAGCTCGGATGCGCCAGACCAATGCCGTACCGGCCATCGCGAGCGTAGGCGCGCCCGTCCGGATCAATGCCCACGATGTCCGGATAGGTGTGGTGGACCCAAGGCGGTGGCGTGCGGGAGCAGGTACAGAGAATGGTCCCGATGCCGTGGGCGCCCAACACGTCAATGGCACGCTCCATCCAGGAGAAGTCGAGCTGGCCTTCGCGGGGCTCGTAGGCGCCCCAGGCGAACTCGCCCATACGGACAACGTTCACGCCGGCGCGCTGCATCATCTCGGCGTCAACCTTCCAGCGGGACTCGGGCCAGTGCTCGGGGTAGTATTGGACGCCGTATTTCATGGTGGGACCTCCTTCATGTGATCCAAGCTCAAGTCTAGGTCAGGTCACAATCCGAGCTATCCGAGGTCAGGGGAGATCACGACTTCAACGATGGGGCTGCCCTGCACCAGCTCGTCTACGGAGTCGACCTGGTCGCGATACCACTGGGTCTCGGGCGCGCTCATGATGGCCCGGCGGTCATCGGGATCGGTGATCTCGACGGCACGCGCGGGCAACTGAGCTTGGACGGACTCCTTCAGGCAGAAGAGGAAGTCCGGATGCGCCTTCAGGTTGGCGAGCCAATCACGGCGCACGCGGGGCCCCTTCGAACCGCCAGAAGTCGGCGTCCCACAGATGATGATGCGCCCATCGATATGGGTGAACCAGATCTCGGTCTTGCGGGGCAAGCCGGTCTTGGCGCCGGTCGTGATGATGTCGATCGTGCGGTCGGTACGCAAGGCGCGGCGTATCTCGTCGGATAGCTGAGCCATCGATTCCCCTTTTGGTTGGTCGCCCACGAGGGCACTAGGCTGAAGGCGCTCGGTCCGCCGGTTGCAGCAGCTGCAGTAGGTCCGCTCTGATGTCTTGCAGACGCTGCCGCAGACGACGTCCCAACATCCACGCCATCACCGGCGCCACCAGCTTCAGCAGGCCCAGCGGCTCGACCGTTTCCCGTTGGATGAGCAGTGTCCCGCCATCAGTGGGCACGAACTCGTAGGCGAGATAACCTCGCATCCCGGCGCCCGCAAAGCGCTCCTCCAGGAAGCGGTTCGGCTCGTATCGGGTGATCTCCGAGACGATCTCACCGCGCACGAAAGGCAGCATCTGGACCACCTCGCGGTAACAAGTACCCACGCCGACCGGCCCCGACGTCGTCTTGTCCAGAGCGAGCACGGGCGAATCCGGTGGTTGGGGATAGCTATCTTTGTCGCGAAGGAACGCAAAGACTTCCGATGGCGGTCGCTCGATGCTCACCGACAGCTCGAAATACAAGCCACACCTCCTGGGCTTGGCCGGCACGGGATGTCCCTAGAATCTCTGGCGGTCCTCATCGGGCTTCGCGAGGCGTGGCACAAGCACCGGCGTGCGTGCCTTGTAGGCTTCGTAGTCGGGCTGCCCACCCCAGCGCGCATCGGCGCGTCGCTCCAGGATGGGGATGCCGCTGATCTGGGTAAGTAGGACGGTGACGAAAACGGGTGACGCGAGCGTGATCCACTGCCAGCCGCGAAGGACAGGCAGGGCGACGATGGCCACACCGGTCCAGAGGACGATCTCGCCGAAGTAGTTGGGGTGGCGGGAGAGGGCCCA
>JAFGNI010000210.1 GCA_016927095.1 Anaerolineae bacterium
AGGTTCGGGACCTGGCCCGCGTTGGGCAGGTTCGCCGAGTAGACGGTGCCGGCGTCGCGGCGGATGTCCTCGATGATGTCCAGCACCTGCTCGTGCTCGCCGACGGCGCGGTCGAAGTAACCGTCGGGAAGCGCCTCCTTGGAAAGGGCGTGCTCCTTCATCTCCGCGTAGCAGTCGTCGCCCCACTGGATCGTCTCCTCGATGCTCATGACCTCGAGGCCGAGCCTCTTGCCGTCGTAGAGCCCGCCCGGGAAGAAGTGCGGGAAGAACTCGGTGACGTGCCGGTCGTTGGCGGAGGGATAGGCCGCATAGGCCTCGAAGAGCGACCAGGAGAAGGGATTCTCCGTGGCAAAGGCATCCGGCGTGCCTGCCGCCAGCTTCTGGCGAGCGACAGACCACATATCCCGGCCCTGCCAGCGCAGGTCGTGGATGAAGGTCAGGTGATTAAGGCCAGCAAACCGTGTGTGGATCTCGTCCGGCGGCGCGCCGACGAAACGCGCCAGCTGCCGGCTCACATCGTGGGTGCCGTGGCAGAGGCCCACAACAGGCACACCGGTGGCCTTGCGCACGGCCCAGCAGTTGGCCGTCATCGGATTGCTGTAGTTGAAGAACCAGGCGCCAGGACAGAGCCTGCCGGCATCCTCAGCGATGGCGACCAGCGCCGGGATCATCCGCATCGCACGGGATATGCCACCGGGCATCACCGTGTCGCCAACAGGCTGGAAGATACCGTACTTGCGAGGGATGAAGACGTCGGCCTCCCACGCACGGCGCTTGCCGACGCCGATCGTTGTGACCACGACATCCGCGCCCGGCAGAAGGTCACGCCGGTCTTCGGACGCGACGATCTCGATGTCCGCACCCGTAGCAGCAACCATACGCCGGCAGAGACCCTCAGCGGTCTCCAGCGCCTCGGGGTCAATGTCGCACAACCCGAGCGTCCACGGCCCCAAGGCCGTGTCCCGGATCATGTCAGCCACCAATCCCTTTGTGAAGACGGCGCTGCCCGCACCGATCAACACCAACTTAGTCCGCTTCCCGTTCATCTCTCGTCCTCACATCTCAAGGCGCCACGCCCTGAGCCTCCAAGACCGACTGGACCTGGCGCACATCCAACGCGCGGGGCAGCACACCGTGCCGGACACAGAGCGCTGCCGCAATCCCTACCGCCTGCCCCATCAGCACACAGATGGGCATCACGCGGAAATTGGCGTGGGCCTTGTGGGTGCCGGAGATGTCGCGTCCTGCCACGTAGAGATTGTCGACTTTCTGCGGCACGAAGCAGCCGTAGGGAATCGTGTAGTGCTCCGGCTGGCTGAAGTGCTTTTGCACACCGGTCTCGTCCAAACCGCTGCCCGTGAGGTTGTGCACATCGAAGTTGAAGTGCACCCGGGGCACGACCCAGTCGTCGAAGACGCGCGCCGCTAGGATATCCTCCTCGGTCAGTTCGTATTCGCCCGCGAAGTGGCGCGTCTCGCGCACCCCGACCCGCGCTGCCGAACTGATGACGTAACACTTCTCGAAGCCCGCCACGTAGGTCCTGAGAAAGTCCACGATAGGTTCGAGTTGGCGGCGACACTCGTAGTCCGCCCGCGTCAGGTCCATCGCTTGAGTCCCGTCGACATCGATGCTGTTGGTCATGTTGCACGTCACGACGCCGGGGAGTGTAGAGCGATAGATGAGCAGATGGCCCGCCGGGAAGGGCAGGTGCTGCTTCGCCAGAGACTGGATATCGCCCTGGGGCGTCTCGTAGGTGTCCTCAAAAGCCCCCACAAGCCTCACCACGCGGTCCGTGTCGACGCCGCCGACCTTGAACATCAGCGTCGCCGGTTGCATCTTGCCGTCGCCCTCACGGCCCTTGGTGTAGGGCACGCCGGCCTTGGCAGCGATGTCACCATCGCCTGTAGCGTCCACAACGATGCGCGCCAGGATGGCCTCGCGGCCCGATTTGCTCTCCGTGACGATCCCCTTGATGGCGTAGCCTTCGAGGATGACATCGCTCGCGAAGGTATAGAGCTGCCACTGCACACCGGCTTCGTCAAGCATCTCCAGCAAGACCGTCTTCAGCTTCTCGGGGTTGATCAGCTGTGGGTCCTCGCCATCCTGGGCACGCCGGAGGATCTCACCGTAGATCCCGATATGCGCCGTCTTTCCAGTCCAGTGGCTCATCAGGCCCGTGGTCGCCACGCCGCCTACGGCCCCGCTCTGCTCAATGAGCAGTGTCCTGGCGCCTTGCCGCGCCGCCGCCAACGCCGCGCCCACACCCGCGGGCCCGCCCCCGACGATCAGGACGTCGACATCGTGGGCGACGGGGATCTGTCGGGTGGGTTCAGTGTAAGCCCTCAAGGCAGACCTCCTTAACAAATCACGAGTCTCGAGTCTTAAGTCTTGAGTCCCACGTCACCCGCAGGCTAGCGACTAAGTGCATCATGGTCTGGCTCTCACTGCGAGTGCGCGCCGGACTTGATGACGAGAAGCCAGTCCCCGCGGCGGGGTGTGAGCAGCACGCCGATGCGATGATGTCTATCGCCGTCGTCCGGGAGGCTGCAGAAGTCGGTCCACTTGCCCAGATGGGGGTCGAACCAGCAGATCACCGGGTCGGGCGGCAGCCTGTCCACCACGAGGGAGACGGCTTCGTTATCAGGTGCGTAGAGGATGACCAAGTCGTCCGATTCTGATCGCGCCGCCGCGATGAAGGCCTCTGGCGCTTCCTCACCAGGCTGCTCAGCCAGGACCTCTTGGGCCGGTCGCAGCGTCCACCAGGGCAGCTGCTCGAAGAAGGCATGGAGCTCCGTCATGCTATGGATGCCCGGCAAGTCCAGACCTTCGGTCCATGCCGCTACAGGGCCGATACGATCGTGACCCTCCGGCACCTCCGCCGACTCAGCCCAAACCCAGATGGGATTGGTGCCGTAGCTGACACCCGCCGTGGGCGCGACCAGACAGCTCCAGTAGGCGGCTCGCCGCACCTCCGCGTCGGTGAAGCGGCGGGCGATGTGATAGGAAGGATGGTTCTCATAGTTGGGCTCGAGGTTGATCACCGGCAGCACCGGTTCAGTCGCCCAGTCTGAGGCAGGCGGGCCCTGCACGAGCCACCGCAGGTGCTCCTCGGAGCTACCATGACCGCTCTGGTACCCAATGAAGTCAAACCAAGGTTCTCCGCGGAACTCCTGACCGACCCAGGTCTGACCACAGGGATGCATCGTGACCAAGCGAGAGTGTCTATCGCCGCGATGATGTTTATCGCCGCGATGATGCCGCTCCTCGCCGAAGACCGCCCTGCCGATACGACGCCAGCGCTCAGCACGCTCTCCCGTGTAATTGCCGTCGCCCCCAAGGAACCAGACGACGTGGTAGGCGCCCCAGCGCGCGACGATGTAGCGCGCAAGCCGGATCGCATCTTCCTCAGGCAGCGCCTGACCCGGGTCGCTCTCCCAGAGGGCCCAAAGCACCACCGGCGCAGCGACGAGCCCGTGCTCATTGATCGTCGCGACCTTGGCATCGCGTGCCTGGAAAAAACCGGGGTTGAGCGTGATGTGACTATCGCCTGTGAAAGCGCGCTGAGCGCCCAGTACCTCCGTAGCCCCACGCCACTGGGTGCTCACGAACTGGATCACGGTGAAGCCCTGGTCGGCTCGGGTGCTCAAATAGCGCTCCCAGTCCTCGTCTTCCGCCCGGAGCACGCCATTCCAAGCCGTGTCTGCCAGCCAGAAGAAAGGCTCACCCTCCGCCCAACGCAGAAAGTGTCCATCACCTGAGACGCGGAGCACGCCGCGCTGGTAGAGGGGGTTCTCGCCATCGTAGGGTCCGCAGTCAAAGGTACCTACCTGCTCGTGCAGGCCGGAATCGGTCCGGTAATTTGTGCAGGCATCATCCGAACAGGAGGAACGCCAGGTCCACGTGCCGACTGCCTCTGGAGCAAATCGCACCCGCCACGTGTTGCCACCGTCCCAGAAGGCATCGACGACCTGGGTTTGTCCGGACGGTCCGGTGAAGGTCACCTCGAGGTCAACGTCCCAGAACGGGTCGGCATAAGCGACCGCGCTCTCAAAAGCGATCTCAATCACGGTCCACTGCGCTACTGTTACCATCTACCAGGTCACCTCTGTGCATCCGGCCTCTGCCATCACCTTGCGCAGAGCATTCACGGCGATGGTCATGCCCTCGGCACCGCTGAAACCGCTGCTGTGCCCTGCGATCTTGAGATGCGGCTCCAGCGCCAGAACGCCCTGATACCCCGCCGCCTTCAGCTTCGCCAACAGCAGCACCAGTTGCCCGTCCCCCTCGCCGGCAGGCACCACATGCCCATCGCTCAAGACGGCATCCTTCACGTGGACGTAGCCGATCAGATCCCCCAGCACCGGCCAACCACGCTCAACGACCTGGGCCTCACCCACCTGGACGAAGTTCGCGGAATCCCATAGGAACCGCAGGGTGGGGCTATCGACGGCCTTCAGCACAGCCTGACACCGCGCCAGCGTATCGGTGACGATGCCCTTCTCGTTCTCGAGCAAGAGGGTGAAGCCCTCCGCCTCAGCCATCTCCGCCAGCTTGCCGAGCCGTTCAACGCTGCTCTCGACATAGTCGTCGTAGCCCTCATTGGATTCCGGGTGTCGCCCGCCGGCGGTATCGGGTGGATAGAACGAGAACAGACGGACATTGCGGCAACCAACAACGTCACCAACGTGGAAGATCTTGCGTAGATTACCAATCTCGTAGTCGATGGGCTCCATGATGGGCGACTTGCCGATCGGGCTTCCCAGACAGGCGACGGTGGTATTCTGGACATCGCAGACATCGATCACGCGCGCCAGGTCGTCATCCGCCATATAAAGCACATTCTTGCCCCACGCGCCGCGTAAGTCGAGTCCGCCGACGCCCAAAGCGCTGAGCGTCACCAACTGCTCATCCAGGTCCGGCGCGATCTCATCGCCAAATGCACTGATCTTGAACGTAGCCTCTGTCATCACGACCTCCCTATCCACAGATTACGCAGATTGGTAACAAAGAAACAGATGGATGGAAGACAGACTTCATTTGCCGTACTCGGTCTTGACGCCCTCGGTAGGAAGGCCGGTGTCGTAGTCACGGACCTCGGGCGCGTAGCCATCGGCGGGGCGGGGCCGGAACTCACCGCGCCATGTCAGCCGCCGGCTCTCGCGCCAGGGCCGCCGCTCCCAGACAGGGCCCCGGAAGGGATCCCGCTTCGCGTACATCCAGGTAAGCAGGCGATCGTGCAGCTCGTCACGGATCTCCGCCAGCTCGGGATCCGCGATGCGGTTGACGACCTCACCGGGATCCGCGTGCATATCGTAGAGCTCATCGGTGTGGAGCAGGTTGATCACTAGCTTGTAGCGACCCTGGGTGATGGCGCGCACGGGCTGGAAGCCGCCCCAAGAGTCGTGCTCGATCTCGTAGCGTTGGAATTCAATGACGGCACTGCGGCTTGGTTGCTCGTCCCCCATCAACAGCGGGCTCAGGCTCTCACCCTCCAGGATGGGCGGCACCTCCATGCCGGCAAGCTCCATCATCGTGGGGAGGAGGTCGATGTGGCTCACGGTGCTGGCGACGGGCTCCCTGGCAGCTCCATCATAAGCACTCCCCGGGGGTGGCTCAACGATCAGCGGGATATGCGCAATCTCCTCATACATCACGGGTCCCTTGCCGGTCAGCCGGTGTGCACCCATCATATCGCCGTGATCGGAGGTGTAGATGATCCAGGTATTCTCCGGCGCGTAGCGATGCACCGCGTCGATGACGCGCCCGATCTCGAAGTCCACAAAGCTGTTGGCGCCCAGATACATCGGGAGGCGCACCGTCCCTTCCGCGTTGGGCGGTCCGACATTCGCCGATGTAGCCCACTCCTGCTGGTGCGCCGGCTTGCCCTCCAGAGCGTCAAAGGCTGCAGGCCCCAAAGGATAGTCAAAGTCCTCAAACATCTCCACATATTCTGGCGGACAGGTGAAAGGATGGTGCGGCTCATCGTAGGAGACGACCAAGACAAAGGGCCGGTCATCGTGCCCACTGAGGAAACGCTCCGCGCGGTCACTGATGCGGTGGGCCCAGGTGAACTCGGCCTGGATATCGTGCTCGCGCAGGTCCTCAAGCGAATTGAGACCGCGGCGCCAGAGCGTGATCTCCGTCTCGGTCAGCTCGTCGAGGTAACGCTTGCCGTCGAACCAGACATCCGGATCCCACCCGTCAGGACAGAGACCCGTGCCGAAATAGTCGTGTCCATCGAGATGCCACTTACCGATGTAGCCGGTGTGGTAGCCCGCATCCTGAAAGCGCTGCCCCATCGTGATGATATTGTCGCCCAGCGGCAGGTTGTTGGTCCAAGCCCCGGCGGTGTGGGCGTAGATGCCGGTAAAGATCCCAGCCCGGGCAGGCGTGCAGAGCGGACAGGTCGTGTAGGCACGCTCGAACTTGATGCCGGTATCCGCAAGCCGGTCAATGTTGGGCGTGTGCAAATCCATGCCCTTGCGGTGATTCATATCGCCATAGGCGCCAATTACGTTGGTCGCCTGCGTATCCGTCATAATGAAGACAAAGTTCGGTCTAGACATATTTCTCATGTAGGCGGGCAATATCGATCCGCCCCTCCATATCTTCCACAATGCGCGCGTTAGCCTCAACGATCTCCGCATCTCGCATACCGACGAGCGCGACATCGACCAAGGGATTCGAGAGCACAAACTGGAGCAGCGCCGGCGTGTAGTCGAAGGTGTTGTCAGGGTTGGCCCATTGGACCCAGCGCTGGAAGAGCCCGGAGGTGACCGTGCGCATGGTGACGATGCCCATCTGCTGCGCCTCCGCCTCGAACATGCTGCCAAAAGGCCTGGTCTGCTCCGCCGGATGTTGGTACAGCAGATTATAGCAGAGCTGCATCACGTCGAAGCGTCGCGACCGGATGAAACGGTAGACAGCCGGGTTGTTGTCCTCGGTGGTAAATCCCAGAAAGCGAATCAACCCCTCGTCGCGCAGCGCCTCCATCTGCGCGACCATACCGCCGGGGGCAAGGAGCGCCTCTGCCAACGTATCGCTGTGGCTGGAGCCGTGGATCTGCAGGAGATCGACGTGATCCCGGCGCAAGCGCGCCAGGCCAGCCTCCACACTGGCGCGCACATCGGTCTCTGACGGCACAATCTTCGTCGCCAGGAAGATCTCGTCCCCGATGCCGGACAGCGCTTCCCCGAAGATGGCCTCGCTGGCGCCCTGCCCATAGGCGGGCGCGGTGTCGAAGTAGGTGATGCCCAGCGTCAGCGCGCGCTCGATGGCGGCGATCACCTGACGGCGCTGCGCAGCGTCCTCCGGTGTGTACGTCGCCAGGTAGTTGGTCAAGCCTGCCGGTGCCCCGCCGAAGCCTAGACGGCTGACCGTGGCGCCGGTGCGTCCCAGTTGCGCTGTTTCCATCTCGTGTCCTCCCTGAGTCCCAATTCAGGTCTGAGCCAGATCAACAACCAACACATCGTAGTCTGTCAGCTTGGGCACCACAAAGGACCAGAAGCCATTCCGCGCTTCAACAGAAAGGCCCTCCCCGTTGGAGAGCATCGAGGCACCTTGGACGGCGTAGCCATCTTCCACTCGCAGCCTCACCGTGATATCGACCAAGGGCACCAACTCGCGGAAGAAGCGTTCTCCCCCGGTGAGGTTGATGAGGTGCACCATACGGCGGTCGCCCTGCCTGCGAAGCGACACCTGCAAGGTGCCTGGACCCTCGACCTCTATAGGCAACGCATCCACTGCCGCCCAGCGCACCATGTTCGCGATCAAGCGCCCGAGATCGGGATAGGGCATCGTCCAGTAGAGCGTCCCCAGCTTGCCGGTGAAGGTGACCGCGCGACCGCCCTCGGGTTGCTCCTTGATAGCCATCAAAGGGTGATGCGACGCCGGTTGCTTGGGGTAGGAGAAGCCCTCAGGGAAGACGATGAAGGGCGCTGAAAGCGTCAAGGGCACTTCGGTGTCCTTCCTAGGTACCACCAAACAGATATCGCCGCCCATCGGGAGCACTGAAGTCGTCTCAAAACCACCCAGCACCGGGTGCCGGTTCTCATCACTAAGCTGCATGTAGACCTGCTTGTAGCCGTCGGCCCGGTGAGGTATACCGGCTTCGGCATCCGCCATTGTAGAAACCGTCTCCCCCAGGTAGCGCACGCCCAGCCGGTGGCCCAGCAGGAAATCCTCCCGGCGCACGCCCTCGCGATCATAGAGAGAGGTCTCGCCCGTCGCTACGACGCCGACGGACCGGTGATGTGTACCAGCCCGTGCCAGATAGGCCTCGATGGCGGCAGCTTCCGCCTCAGAGAGACAGGCCAGAGACGGCAGTACCAGTACCCGGTAACGATCAAGGGTTTCCGCATCGAGGACACGCGTGGAGATGATGTCGAAGGGGATGTGGGCTTCGTGCAAGGCGCGTTCGATCCCGCGAATCTCGCGGACATAACGCTTTTCCGGATCATCGCGACCGTAGAAAATCAGCGTCTCCAGCGAGTAGACGAGGGCTACATTGGCGTGGGACGTATCGCCCTCGTAGACCTCCTGATGGGCCTTGAGGAAGCCGTAGAGGTCGCGGATCGTCTCAAACCCGCGGGGATCCTCGTGCACCGCGGGTGGCCCGCCGGAGAGATTCACCATCGGATCGGCACCGTTCGCGGGCACCTGAGCCAGATAGACCTTCTGCTCCACCGGCGCCATCGCTGTGCGACGCCAGGGCCAGGCAAGGAAGTAGGAGGTCACGACCCAGACAGGCTTGTCGGAGACCGAGGTCATAAACCGGGCCGTTTCAGCAGGCCAGCTCAGGTACTGCCACGCCGCTTCGCCTGTCTGCTCATCATAGCGGGCCCGTGTCTGGATCTCCACCTGGATGGCATCGGCGACGGCAGCCTGGCTCTCGACGTCGATCGAAGCCCCCGCCGTCCAGCCAGGATCGCCGAAGCAGACGCTGTTGCCCATGAAGGGCATCTGAGGGTCGATACTGCGCACGACTTCGCCCAGCCTGACGACGCGCTGCCGGGCCTGTTCCAGGCGCCAGGCCGTGTAGGTGCGCCAGACCGGCTCCTGCCAGTCCTTTCGCCTGGGCAACTCGTGACCCGTGAGGTCACGGAAGCTTCGTCTGCAGTTAGGACAGTAGCAGATATCCCGCGAGAAACCGAAGCTGCCGCCCCCAAACTTGACACAGTCGAGGTTGTAACGCGAGAGAATCTCGGCAACGATGTCGCGGACGTAGTCGTTCTGGTAGCCCCCCATCGGGCAAGCCGCATAGAGGCCGGACAGACGGGCGACGGGGTTCCCGCCGGCATCCTGGGTACACCAATCGGGGTGATCCAGCGCAGCCTGCTCTGGGACCTGTCCCAGATCAATCATACCCAAGGCCTTGATGTCGGCAGCGTGCGCCGCCTCGATGATCTCGCCCGTGAGGTCCCGCCCACCTAGATAGGGACTCGTCCGTTGGTAGACGAGATCTGTAGGATAGGTCGTGACATATCCACCGACGAAGAAGCTGAAAAAGGTCGCATGCATCGAGGCAAGATCATCAATGAACCGCTGCACATCGAAGTCCCGACAATCGACGTCACGAATCGTGACGTGAAAGCCACGATTGCGGCGCTTCAACCAGGCGTGTCTATCTGTGTCACCCATACGATCTCCGTCCTGTGCTCGTCCGACTGTGGCCTACGGGCAGGGGAACTGCACCTTGGCCAACTGAACCGGGTCACTGCCCGGCCCTAGCGGTCGCAGCCGGAAGCAGTAGCGGTAGCCGCTGGCGGTGAGTTGGTACTTAGGCAGCGTACCGGGACCACAGGCGGCACTCCCCAGTCCGCACTGTGCAAGGTCGACGTTGAGGGTCACTTCAGGACAGCGCACCAGCTCGAAGGTGTGACCGGCGGCAGCAAGATCGTGAGCCGTATAGGGATGGGCACTCACCTCCAAGAGCGGCATCCCAACGACGAGCAGACCCTGCCCCCCTTTGCCGGTCAGGGCGGCCCACCGGACATCCGTCTTGTTGCCATATTCCTGCGGCTTGATGTAGGGGACGTACTCGGCATCCACGGTGCTACGGTAGACGCCAACCGGCACACCCTCTTTGCGATCCACATAACTCTCATGGGGCCCACGACCGTACCAGGTGAAGACCTGATCCTCTGCGGGCAAGGTCAGCCTCACGCCGACGCGCGCCAGAGGCGGCACGTCAGGACCCACGTCAAGGCCCTGTTGGACGACGACATCGCCGCTGCCGTAGATGGTATAGGTGGTGCGGGCGCTAACGCCGCCCACTGTTGTACCCGACTCAACTATGATGCGGACCAGATGGGAGGCCGGTTGCCCGACAACCACGGATTCGGCTGTCTCGGACAGCGTATCAAGGCCGGCAGCCTGCCACGCGGCTGCGAACTGCTTGGCGTCGTTGTCCGTGGGTGCGCGCCAAAGGTTCAACGCAGGACCGTTGATCAAGACCTGACTACCTTCGTGATCCCAAGCAGCGAGGTGCCCGGTAGCACGGTCGAAGGTGATCGAGAAAGCCGGACCGGTGACGACGATGGCATCCTCGTCCTCCGTCACGGTCAGACCAGGCATTCCCTTCGGCGCAACAAGCTCCGCCGGACCGGTGATGTGTACCGGCGGCACCTGTACCGGCAACTTGAACTGCGCCCAGGCCACTTCGTGCCCTTTGGGCAACATCGGGGCCGCGTGGGATAGAACAAAGGACAGATTGAGCCACACCTCGGTTCCCGGCTCACCTTCGGGAAGCGTGTAAGGAACAGCGATCGTCTCACTTTCGCCAGGGCCGGTTGCCAGTTGGGGCAAGGTCCCTGATTGTAGCACGTGTCCGTCCTGAACCACCGACCACGTCGCCGTCAGACCACTCAGATCTGTGAAGGCATAGCGGTTGGTGATCTCTATCGCGCCGGACGCCAGATTGACCGGCGCCACCGCCACCGGCTCCAGCACCTTCTTATACTCCCAAAGGGAGGGGTGCGGGACGCGGTCGGGGAAGATCAGGCCGTTGATGCAGAAATTGCCGTCATTGGGCTCATCGCCGTAGTCACCGCCATAGGCAAACCAGGTCTCGCCATCTTTCGTGGTGCGCTTGAGACCTTGATCTACCCAGTCCCAAACGTAGCCGCCGACGGCCCGCGGATAGGCTTCGACGACGTCCCAGTACTCGCGGAAAGCACCGGGGCTGTTGCCCATCGCGTGGGCATACTCGCACATGATCACGGGCCGGGTCTCGGTCTCTGACGCGGCGTGTTGGGCGAGACTGTCGACTGTAGGGTACATCAATGAAATCACGTCGAGCGGGGGGGCGTCGTACCCCGGATGGTAATGGACAAAGCGCGTCCCGTGATTTGTGCCGGCGGAATCGTGCTCGTGGATCCAGTTGGCGCAATCCTCGAAGTTGATACCCCAGCCGGCCTCATTGCCCAGCGACCAACCGATGATGCAGGGGTGGTTCTTGTCGCGAGCCACCATCCGGGTCACGCGCTCCAGGAAAGCCTCTCGCCAAGCAGGATCCTTCGCCGGGCGATCCCAGACGCCGTGAGACTCGATGTTGGCCTCGTCGAGGACGTAGAGCCCATACTGATCGCAGAGATCGTACCAGCGGGGATCATCAGGGTAATGGCAGGTACGGACCGCATTAATGTTGAACTGCTTCATCAGGCGGATATCGTCCATCATAGACGCGATCGAGACCGTGTGACCGGTCTCAGGATCGTGCTCATGACGGTTCACGCCCTTAATCAAGACGGGAACGCCGTTGACCAGGATCTCGCCGCCCTGCCATGCGACCTTGCGGAATCCCACGCGCGTGCGTTCGACGTGGACCACGTCGCCGTCTGCATTCTTCAACGCGACGATGAGGGGATAGAGCGCCGGGCTCTCCGCCGACCACTTCTCCGGATCGGCGATATCTGCCACCAGATCGACTCGCGCAACAGATCCCGGCGCCAGAGCGTCATCTAGATCATCGCCGAAGCTAGCAATCGGTGCACCCACAGCATCGTAGAGCGTGGCTTCCACCCGGTAACCGGCACCTGCCTCCGTGCCTGCGTTCTGGATGTCAACACCCACGCGGAGCTCAGCGTCCCGGTAGGCGCCGTCAAGATCGGTCACAACCGAGACGTCCCAGATGTGCACGTCGGGCACGGACCACAACACTACGTCGCGGTAGATCCCGCTGAGTCGCCAGAAGTCTTGATCCTCCAAGTAGGCGCCGTCGGTCCAGCGATAGACCTCGAGAGCCAGCGTGTTCTCCCCGTCCTCCACATAGGGAGTTAGGTCGAACTCGGCGGGCAGACGGCTGCCCTGACTGTAGCCGGCTGGCTGACCGTTGACCCAGAGATGGAAACTGGAGTCCACGCCCTCAAAGCGGATAAGAATCTTCCGTCCTGCCCAGTCCCCGGGCACACGGAACGTCGTTCGATAGCACCCTGTCGGGTTATCATCGTGAGGAACCGTCAGCGGATAGCTGAGCGCTTCTTCCGGCAGACGGCGCTCGGCGATGTTCCCGCCATGGGTCATGTTCCGCATCGCCTCCCCGAACCGCGGATCGATGGGGAAAGGGTACTGGACGTTGGTGTACATCGGCAAGCCAAAACCCTGGGTCTGCCAGTTACCCGGCACCGTGATCGCAGCCCAGCCACCGGCATCGTAGTCCGGAGTATGGAAGTCGGCGGGAACCGCTGCAGGGCTGGGAAAGAGCCGGAAGGCCCACGCGCCGTTAAGGGAGGTGACAAAGGCACCTGCAGGCTCTGCCCAATCAGCTGACCGTGCCGCACCAACGTCCCCAAAGGGCCACAGAGACACGTGGCGGGGCAGCCGGTTGCGAGCGATAACCTCTGGGTTGTCCCAATCGGGCTTCATCGTGTCTGAAACAGATAAGTTCACAACGCCCTCCTCTATGCCTAATAGTTACCTTCACGTCGCCAGACGTCCAGAATCAGTTCATAGCGCGCCAGCTGCATCCCGGTGTAGACGCAGTTGCTGGTCGAGAAGATGTAGCGACCGCCGGGCATGCCACGCGAAAGCGCATAGTGGGCGGAGCCCACGACCTCCTCGTCGGTACCGGTGTCCATCAGGCCACAGTTGACATTGCCGATCAGCGTGATGTGATCCCCGCAGATGCGTTTGACCTCGGCGATATCGACGCCGCCCTGTGGATCGAGGGAATGCAGCGCATGGGGGTTGGTCTCGATCAGTTGGTCGAGGATCGGCATGATGTTC
>JAFGNI010000211.1 GCA_016927095.1 Anaerolineae bacterium
AGCCGGCGGCGCCACTGCGCACGGCGTCGAAGACCCACTCGTCTGCATCGAACGTGGTGAGCACTAACACGCGTGTGTTGGGATAGTGGTCGCGGATCGCTCGTGTGGCCTGGACACCGTTCATGACCGGCATCTTGAGGTCCATCAAGACGACGTCAGGTCCAAGCCGCGCAACTTCCTGGAGGGCTTCGTCGCCATCACCTGCCTCACCGACGACTTCGATGTTTCGCGCGGTGCTTAGGATGGCGCGCAGTCCCTCCCTTACGACCACCTGGTCATCGCAGATCAGCACCTTGATCATGTTGGCAAACTCCCGTCTGCTCGCGCCGCGGTCTCTCGGGGAACGGTCACCGTCACGGTCGTGCCTGCTCCCTGCTCGCTATCGATGGTGAAGTCGGCGCCAATCAGTTCTGCCCGCTCACGCATCCCTTGCAGGCCGAAACGACCGTGGGGCACCGGCTCTGTCGCGCTGAAACCCATCCCATCGTCTGAGATCACCATACAGATGCCCTTGTCCGACGCGGTCAACGACAGGCTGAGATGGGTCGCCCCGGCATGGCGCACGACGTTGTCCATGGCCTCATGGGCAATCCTGTAAAGGCCCTGTTCGACAAAGGGCACCAGTTCGGAGGAGGTCTCTAGGCGCTCAGGTATGTTGACCGTCACAACCAGCCCGGCACGTTCTCCTTGGGATCGGGCCAGCTGCCGGAGGGCCAGGGCCAATCCCAGATCCTCCAAGGGACTGGCCCGCAGGGCGCCTATCGCTCGCCGCGCCTCTCCCAATCCCTCGCGCGTCATCTGCAGCGATCGATCCAGCATCTGTCGTGCCGCGTCGGGATCCGCATCCCAGAGCGACCTCACTGCCTCCAACTGGACGGCTACCGCACTCAGCGAATGTGCCAAGGTGTCATGTAATTCGCGGGCTAGCCGGTTACGTTCGCGGCTCACCGTCAACTGCTCCAACGTCGTCGCGTAATCAGCCAGCCGGGCATGGGCCTGGGCCAAGGCAGCCCGCTGCGCTCGCTGCTCTGTCATGAGGCGATCGACAACGTAGCCTAGCAGGCAGAAGAGGAGCGCCCGCACGGTCATCAGCGCGATAGCCGTTCCCGGACGGAAACGACCGACAACGGCAAGGGCGAGGGTGAGCACAAAGTCGAAGGCGGTGGTTGTGGCACAGAACAATAGAACGGCCTTAAGGCCATACTGCCAGGCGACCACGACCAGCGGGATGAGGAGCACCAGGATCAGCTGCCAGGCATCGGTCGTCGCAGCTACGCCACTCACGCCTCGCAACATCCGCAGTGCCGTCGTCAGTGCCTGTTCCAGTATTGGCCCGAAGGACGCGATCGCGATGGCAAAGGGGAGGTACGCTTCGCCCGACTGCTGGTGCAGCCACGACAGCAGGATGAGGAGCCCAACGGATTCGACGATGCCGAGGAATGGGTAGCGAAGCACCTGGGGCCCCTGCCGGACGACCTGCCCCAGGACGACGATGAGCAAGACGACCAGACGGGCAGCGACAAACCATCTGAAGACCTGCAACAGCCCGGGCTCGAGCGCTCTCTGATGCCGCATCATGGCTTACATTATAGCCAGCCCGGACCGAAACCCTAAGTGAGCGTGGTCATACCGGCCTATGATCCGGATCACACGCCATCGTGCTCAGGCTCATACCGGTTCGTGATTCCGGGTACTCGTATGCTGAAGCGGCTTCGCCTACGATAGGGACAGATCACCCAACCACACAGGAGGCAGACGATGAAGCTCTCACGCTGGATGGCCATAGTAGGATTGGTTGCACTGGTGGCGCTCACGAGCGCCTGTACCCTCGAGATCGCTCGCAACGACGACGGCTCGCTCTCCGTGGAGAGCCAGATGGGCGAGGTCGCACTGGAATCGGAGCTGGAGGCGGCGTTGGACGGTGACCTGATCGAGGACCTGTCGGTTGATCTGCACACAGACTACATCCTCGTGACCGCCCAGCGCCGGCGGGTGACGGGCAACGAGGTCGACGATCTGTCGTTCCGTCTCGATTTGGGGGCCGCGGGAGGCCAGCTCACCGCCACGATCTACGATGCCGAGGTGAACGGGCAACCCATCGATAGCGCGCGTGTGGCCCACTGGAACGGGCGCATTGCACAGAGGCTCACCCGAGCCGCGCAACGCCGGCCCAATAGCACCCTCGAATCTGTCTCTATCACAGACGAGGGACTGTCGATGCGCTGGACCGTGGCGACGGCCCGCAGCCGGGACCAGTAGACCCAAAGCGTCCGCCGGTCCGGCAAAGCACCGGGCTGCCTAGGGGACACCCAGGCAGCCCGGTGCCGCTGCACCCGCCTATCCGAACCTCAGACTTCGGCGCACCGTAGGCTGCTGCGTTCCATACCCAGTGCCCGCCGCACCACCCGTGCAACGAGCTGTCGTTAGTGCCCCGCAAGCATCACAGGGCAGTCGCAGTTGACCGTAAACGTACCTTCCGGGAAGGTGCACCGGGCTCCGAAGGGGTCGGAAGCTGCGATTTCGTACAGCTCTCCGCAGCGTGCCCGTCTTCTACCTTCCCGGAAGGTCCATATGCACCTGCTCTGGCAAGCATCAGCATTCCTCTGGACGAAAGGTGCCAGTGTGCTTATCATGGAGTTGGGGTGTGTTCAGTGAGGTGACCATGACAGAACGCAAGGTACGCATCGGCTTCGTTGGTGTGGGGAGCATGGGCCAATGCGCCCACCTCAAGAACTACGTCACGGTCGACGGCTGTGAGATCGTGGCGCTGGCAGAGCTCCGGGAGGAGCTGGGGCGCGCCGTCGCCGCCCGCTACGGCGTGCCCAACGTCTACACCACGGCGGAAGCGATGTTGGCTGGCGAGGCGCTGGACGGCATCGTAGCTGCCCAACCTTTCGACCGCCACGGCATCCTCGTCCCGGCGCTGCTGCAGGCCGGCGTTCCCCTCTTCACCGAGAAGCCCTTGGCAGCTTCAGTCGAGGTGGGCGAGCGCATCGTCCAGGCCGTAGAGAAGAGCGGCACCTGGTACATGGTCGGCTACCACAAGCGCAGCGATCCCGCCACGATGGCGGCAAAGGCTGAGATTGACCGCCTGAAGCGCACGGGCGAGCTGGGTAAGCTCACCTATGTCCGCATCCTGATGCCGGCAGGTGACTGGGTTGCCAGCGGTTTCAACGACCTTGTCCGGGTGCCAGGTAGCTATCCTCCCGTCGATCGCGATCCGCCGCCTTCGGACATGGATGCCGAGATCTACAAACGCTACACCGCCTTCGTCAACTACTACATCCACCAGGTCAACCTGATGCGTCACCTTCTCGGGGAGCCCTATGCTGTCACCTACGCTGAGCCCTCGGGCGTCCTTTTCGTGGGCCAGAGCGAGAGCGGTGTCGCCTGCAGCATCGAGATGTCGCCCTACCAGACGACCGTCGACTGGCAGGAGTCGGCGCTGGTCTGCTTCGAGCATGGGTACGTCAAGATTGACCTCCCCGCCCCCTTGGCTAACAACCGCCCCGGACGCGTCGAGCTCTTTCGCGACCCCGGCAACGGCGCCGCACCGGAGACCCGCGTGCCCCAGCTCCCCTGGATCCACGCTATGCGCCAGCAAGCCATCAACTTCGTCGCCGCCATCAAGGGCGAGCGCCAGCCGCTCTGCGAGGCCGCGGAGGCCCTGGAGGACCTCAAGGTCGCGCGGGCGTATATCCGGTTGCTGACGGGGGATTGATGTTGGATGTTCGATCTTCCCGCCTCGTAGGCTGACTGCTGATCGCTGATAGCTGACCGCTTCCCCACACGCCGAACCAAGGAGATGAACCGATGCCCACCAAATGGAAGAAGACCTTGATTGCCTTCGAACGCTACGAATCCGCCGGCGCCTTCGATGTGACCGGCGACGGTAAACCCAATATCGTCTCGGGGGCGTGGTGGTATGAGACGCCCGACATCGCCACCCAACATCGCATCGGGGATGTGCGCGCCGAGGGAGAGTACTATGACGATTTCTCGACGATCCCGATGGACGTCAACGGCAATGGGCGGCTCGACTTCGTCACCGGCGGGTGGTGGGGTGACACGCTCCGCTGGCGAGAGAATCCCGGCGATCCCAACAAGGAATGGCCCGAGCACATCATCGCCCACACCGGCAACGTCGAGACGACCCGAGCCTGGGATGTCGATGGCGACGGGCGACTGGAGCTTGTGCCCAACACCCCCGGCGGACCGCTTGTGGTCTATAAGCTCGTCACCGATGCCGCCGGCAAGGGTACCGGCACCTTTCAGGCCTACACCCTTCGTACCGAGAACCAGGGCCACGGCTTGGGCTTCGGTGACGTCAATGGCAATGGACGGGGCGACTTCATCCTTATCAGCGGCTGGCTGGAGGCTCCCAGAGATCCCCTCCACGGCACTTGGATTCTGCACGAAGACTTCAACCTCGGCACCAATTCCAGTGTTCCCATCCTGGTCGTCGACATCAACGGCAGCGGCCACAATGACCTCATCGCCGGCAATGGCCATGGCTATGGGCTGGACTGGTGGGAGCA
The DNA here is from genome assembly GCA_016927095.1 of Anaerolineae bacterium. Next base: position 4,539 of record JAFGNI010000211.1, read on the forward strand.
GCGGGTCGATGCTGACGGCATCCGTGACTGGATTCGGCACCCCATCGATCCCTTCAACGCTCAATACCATGACCTTCAGTGGGTCGACCTCGACGGCGACGGCGCTTGCGAGCTGGTCACCGGCAAGCGCTACCGCGCCCACTGCGGTCGCGATCAGGGTTCCACTGACGACGTGGGGATCTACTACTTCAAGTGGACCGGCGAGGGCTTCGCCAAGCAGGTGATTGATTACGGTCCTCCGGGGAGAGGTAAGGGCTGCGGCATCCTCTTCGCCATCGCTGACATCACCGGCAACGGCCGTCTCGACATCGTCGCCCCCGGCAAAGACGGCCTGTATCTCTATGAGAATCTAGGAGAATAGAGAATGACAGAATCAGCGAATGCAAGAAAGAGCGATAAAGCGGGAAAGCGATAAAGCGAAGAGGCGCACAAGCAGTAGTTCGCTTGCTCGCTTACTCGCTTTTTCGCCCATTCGCTCATTCTCCATTTGCTGATTCTTGCTTTGCGATTTGTTGAGTTGTCCATTTGCTGATTACCTCCGGAGGTGCACTATGGCGAAAGTCGCGATTATCGGCGCTGGTAGTATCGTCTTCTGCAAGACACTGATTCTGGATATCCTGGCGACGGAGGGGCTGGAGGACACAGAGTTCGCCCTGATGGCCCCCAGCACCCGGCGCACGCCGCAGGTAGAGGCCTTCGTGAACAAGGTGATCGAGGCCAACGACCTGCCCGCCACGACCTGGGTGACCACCGACCGGCGGGAGGCCGTGAAAGGCGCCGACTATGTGATCGCCACCTTCCAGGTCGGCGGCATCGAAGGCTTTGAGGCCGATTACAAGATCCCGCTGAAGTACGGCGTCGACCAGTGCATCGGCGACACGCTGGGGCCCGGCGGCGTCTTCCGCGCCCTGCGCAGTATCCCGGTGATGATGGATCTCGCCCGCGACATGGAGGAGCTCTGCCCGGAAGCCTACCTGCTCAACTACGTCAACCCGATGGCGATGGTGAGCTGGGCGCTGGGCAAGACCAAGGTGCCCTTCGTCGGCCTCTGCCACGGCGTGCAGACGACGATGGACCTCATCTCCGGCTACGTCGGCCTCCCCAAGGACGAGATCGACTTCCTCTGCGCCGGCATCAACCATATGGGCTGGTTCCTCAAGTTGGAGCACGAGGGCCGGGACCTCTATCCCATCCTCAGGGAGAAGTTCGAGCAGCCCGAATACTATGTCAACGAGAAAGTCCGGGGCGAGGTCCTCCGCCACTTCGGCTACTTCATGACCGAGTCGACGGGACATCTGGCCGAGTACGTGCCTTGGTTCCGCAAGAACCGGATAGCGCTGGATCTGTACTGCGACGAGCCAGGCTTCGGTGGCGAGAGCGGTGCCTACTACAATTGGTGCCGCTACGTCGCGGACAAATACACCGGCACCGAGATCCTGGCTGACGAGCCTGTCAGCCTGCCGGAGCGATCCATTGAGTACGGCTCCTACGTGATCGAGGCTCTGGAGACGGGCCGCACCTTCAAGCTCAACGGCAACGTTATCAACGGTGGGATGATCACCAACCTGCCGGCGGACTGCTGCGCCGAGGGCCCCATCTACGTCGACCGCACCGGCCTCCACAAGACTGTTGTCGGTGACCTGCCGCCCCAGTGTGCCGCTCTCAACTTGACCAATATCAACGTCCAGCGCCTGACCGTTGAGGCAGCGCTGACCGGCGACCCCGAGCATATCGTCCACGCCTGCGCGCTGGACCCGCTCACCGGCGCGGTGCTGACGCTGAAAGAGGTCCGCGAGATGGCAAGTGAGATGCTGGAGGCGGAGAAGCCGTGGCTGCCGCAGTTTGAGGGGAAATCCATCAGGCCCACGCCCACCATCGAGATTCCGGAAGATGTCGAGCGCGCCGAGGTGCCCGTCGACCCCGCCTTGGCCATCATCTCCCGTTTTGGAGAACTGGCGGCGTAGGGAAGTCTTGTCCGCTTAACAGAGACGCCGACCGGGCTTGGTCGGCGTCTCTGTGGAGAGCACCTTGCAGCCCGTTTGTTGCCGGCGTAGGTC
>JAFGNI010000212.1 GCA_016927095.1 Anaerolineae bacterium
GATGGCCGCTGTAGGGGCAGGGCTTGTCCCTGCCCTGAGGTAGCAGGCACAGGGCCCGGCGCAGATGGCCAACTGCGATTGCCTTGGAAGGTGGGGTGTGGGCTCTTGACATTTTTGAATCTTGCTTTAAGATAATTAAAGATCATTTTTGATCAAAACTCTGCGGGATCTGTCTGAAAGGAGGCGCACGCATGTCGAAGAAAGCTGCCGTCGTTGTCAACGACCTTAACGTGCGCCTGTGTCTGGATCGGGTTCTGTAATCGACTGACCGTGCTGTAGCAAGTCGCGGCGCTAGCCGCGATGCCAGACTGAGTACCCATCGCCACGGGCCCACGTTGGTCCGTGGCGTTTTGCTGTGTTGCAGGTGATGCGTTCGCACCGAACGCGCTTTTTCCCGCTGCTGACGGGGAGGAGACTACGCCACGGACCGTCCTGGTGCCGTGGCGTTTTTATTTGTCTCGTAGGTCAGTACCCAAGGAGATTGCTGGTGTTTGAGATGACACTGGATAAGTTGGACGGCATCACGATCCGCCCCTTTGTGCCGGACGATGCTGCGCGGATGGTGGTCTTGCAGCGCCGAACGTTGGCGCAGTGCCACGATACAGGGTTGTTCCCGGAAGGCTTCTATTACGGCCCTAGCTTCGATGGCGGAGAGAATATCTTGTGCGCCGTCGACCAGACGGGCGCGCACGTTGGCCACGCCCTGGTCTGTCTGGGCCACGTGCATCGAGGTCTCGATGCATGGTTGCTCTGGATGGACCTGCGGCGCGGCGAGATCTCCTTGGGTCTGTGGCTAGACCGGAAGGGAGGCGCTAGAGATGCGAGATGAGATGGAAAGCAGCTGGGAGTCGCTGGTCGAGGCTCCAGTCCTGGATGACGAAGTTGGAGACCTGATCACCGGTTTGGTGATCCGGAAGGATCTGGGGCACTATCAGGTACAGGTCGGTGACCGTGCCGTGTCCTGCGAGATTTCGAACCTACTGCGGAAGCGCTTGCTCTATCCGCTTCGCAACCCGGCTTCGCTGGAACACTATGGTGTCCAGCGTGTGGCCGATATCCAAGTGGTGGATCCCGTTGCCGTGGGCGACTGGGTGGCCTTCGTCGAGCGGGACCACGGGACCGGCCTGATCAAGGACGTCCTTCCGCGAAAGAGCCAGGTCTCACGGCTGGCGCCCGGGCCTGTGCCGTTGGAGCAGGTGCTGGTCGCCAACGTCGATCAGATGGTGATCGTGATGGCGGCTGCCCGGCCGAAGCCCAAGTGGCATCTGCTGGATCGCTATCTGGTGACCGCGGAGGCGGCAGAGGTCCCGGCGATCGTCTGTATCACGAAGGTGGACCTGGTCGAGGCCGGCGATCTGGCGCCAACCGTGGATCTCTATCGCGACCTGGGCTACCCCGTGCTGCTAACCAGCGCCGTCGACGGCACAGGTATCGAGACGGCGCAGGCTGTCTTCGAGGGCCGGCTCTCCGTCCTCCTCGGCAAGTCCGGGGTCGGCAAAAGTAGCCTGCTCAATGCCCTGGAGCCGGGGTTAGGCCTGCGGGTCCGCGCTGTGGGAAGCGGCAAGATCGGAAAGGGGCGTCACACGACGACGCACCTGGAGCTTGTGCCGCTCTCCAATGGTGGCGGTGTGGTGGACACGCCGGGCATGCGAGAACTGGCGCTGTGGGAGGCGCGCCCGGCGGATCTGCCCTGGTTCTTCCCGGAGTTCCGACCTTACCTAGGTACGTGCAGGTTTGGCGCCAGCTGTGTGCACGACCACGAGCCGGGGTGCACTGTCAAGGACGCTGTGGACGACGGGACGATTTCCCCGGCTCGCTACGAAAGCTATCTCAAGTTGATGGCTGAGATGTCCTAAGGGGCGCTCGGGATTGCGCGGAGAGCCAACGCGCGTAGAATGTGATCTGGGATGCGCGTCGTGCGCATCCCGGATCACTGATTGCTAGAGACGACACCAGATTCGCCTGCTGTCCGATGGCTTCGTGCCCACGCATACACATCTAGGAGATAGCATGTCCGATAGCCCCCAGTACCAGAACGCGATATGGATCTTCGGCGATCAACATAGGGCCCAGGCCCTGAGCTGCAATGGCGACCCTAATCTGAACACCCCAAATCTGGACCGCCTGGCTGCCGAGGGGCAGAACTACGCCCGGGCCGTCTCGGGTTTCCCGCTCTGTTGTCCCTTCCGCGGCTCGCTGCTTACCAGCCGCTATCCCCATGAGTGCGTGCCGGGTCACGAGTATCCCTTGCCCGAGGGGATGCCGACCGTTGCCGATGTTTTCAACGACTACGGCTTCGACACTGCCTACTTTGGAAAGTGGCATCTGGGCGGCTTCCAGGAACGCAACGGACGGGCGGCGATGTTTATCACCGATCCGAACCGCCGCGGCGGCTTCGACACCTGGGTGGGGTACGACAACAACAACAGCCAGTGGGACAGTTGGGTGCACGGCGGTGAGGGTGAGACAGCGTTCCACTACCGGTTACCTGGCTTTGAGACCGACTGCTTGACTGATATGCTCGTAGACTACGTGCGCAAGCAGGGCGAAGCGCGGAGGTCAGGGACGGGAAGCCCTTTCTTCGCCGTGCTCTCGGTGCAGCCGCCGCACAACCCCTATGTGGCGCCGGCAGACTGGATGGCGGCCCATACCCCGGCACAAGTGGCCCTGCGCCCTAATGTGCCACCCGTGACGTGGGTTGAGGAACGCGCCCGCCGGGAGCTGGCGGGTTACTACGCCCAGATCGAGAACCTGGACTGGAACGTCGGTCGGGTCCGGCAAGCCTTGGTTGAGGCGGGGCTGGATGGGAATACCCATATTGTCTTCTTCTCGGACCACGGCGACAATCACGGCTCACACGGTCAGTTCCTCAAGACATCCCCGTGGGAGGAATCAGTGCGGATCCCGTTTATCATCGGCGGGCTGCAAGGATGCTATGATGGGCGGCAGGGACGTCCGGATGTGCTGATCAATCACGTCGATATCGCGCCGACGACGCTGGGGCTCTGCGGTATCGATGCGCCGGATTGGATGCGCGGCCACGACTACTCCGGCCTGCGCCTCGCCTCGCGCCCGCAGCGCACCTCCCCGGATTCCGCCTTCATCCAGTCGGTGGTCCCCACGGGGCACGGTGACAGTGTGGACCGGCCCTGGCGGGCCGTGGTCACGCGGGATAGGTGGAAGTACGTGGTGTTGGAGGGCCAACCGTGGTTGATGTTCGACCTCAAAGAGGATCCCTACGAGCTGGTGAACCTGGCGCATAACACGAACTTCCTGCGGGAACGCCGGCGACTGCAGGGCCGGCTTGCCCAGTGGATCGCCGATACCGGTGATGAGTTCGCGCTTCCGGAGATTGCCTGAGCCTGGTTCGCGTGGCGCGAGTGTCGAAAACACGGAAACTTGGTATCATAGGGCTGCCGCATAGGCCCAGCGCTCCAGGAGCGTGTGGCCTTAAGCGGCAGCGCTGTTCATTCTGGGCATCGCGTGACGACGCCTCGATGGCGTCAGCTTATCGAAAGCGTTCCCTACAGGGGGTTGTTGGCGACTATGGCAAAGAAACCGCAGAGATGGCAGAGTCCCCGGGTTGACTTTCAACCAGCCGTACAGCATGGCATGCTCCGGGGCATCGAGCAGATTGTGGCGGCTGTGCGACCGACGTTGGGTCCATTGCCGCGCATTGTGCTCTACGATCGGACCCTAGGCGATACGGGCAAGATTCCCGAGCTATTGGATGACGGTGGGACGATCGCGCGTCGTATCATCCAGATCCGGGGCCGCAACGCCGACGTGGGCGCTATGCTGATCCGGAACATGCTCTGGAAACTGCGAGAGGAGGTCGGTGACGGGACCGCCACAGCTGCGGTCGTCTTCGAGGCTGCCTATCGCGGTGGGGTGCACTACCTATCGTCTGGTGGGAACGCGATGCGGCTACGCACCTTCTTGGACCAGGGGTTGCGGGAGGTCCTGACGGAGTTGGACGGCATGGCCTCGCGCGTGGAGGGGAAGGAGGAGCTGACCCGTCTGGCAGAGGTCATCACCCGCGAACCCGAAATGGGGAAGTTGATGGGGGAGATCTTCGACATCATCGGCGAGTACGGGCGCTTGGAGATTCGCAAGAGCCAGGGGCGAGGCTACGACCGGGAATACGTCGAGGGCATGTATTGGGATGGCGGGCTGCTATCGCGCGTTCAGATCACTAACGTGGAACGTCAGCGTGCCGAGCTGGAAAACGCTGCTGTGCTGATGACCGACCTCGACATCGAGGATCCCCGGGATCTCATCCCCACGATGACAGCCTGTGTGCGCGCCGGGATCACGGATTTGGCCATCATCTGCCGCAAGATGTCCGATGTGACGATCGGTATGCTGATGATGAACCGGGAGAAGGGCAAGATCAAGCTCGACGCCATCGGCGTCAAGACGCCCGGCGTCTCGACCACGGCCCAGCGGCTGGCGTTGATCGATATGGCCAAGCTAACCGGCGGGCGGCCCTTTGTGCGCGATGCGGGCGATACGATTCGCAACGTAAAGGTCGGGGACCTGGGGCGCGCGCGCCGGCTTTGGGCGGACAGGTCGAATCTGGGCATCATCGGGGGCAAGGGCGATCCCCGGGAACTCAGGCGGCACATTGCGCAACTGCGCGAGGCCTATGCTAAGGCCGAGGGCCGCGACGATCGTGATGACCTGCGTGAGCGAATCGGCAAGCTATTGGGCGGCTCTGCCACGCTCTACGTGGGGGGCATCACCAAGACGGAGCAGGACTACAACAAAGAACAGGCGCAGCGCGCAGCCGACGCGATGCGCGGTGCGATCCGCGAAGGTGTGCTGCCGGGTGGTGGGGTAGCGCTGCTGGCCTGCCGGCCGATGCTCGCCTCCCGTATGGCAGAAAGCCGCGAGCCCGAGGAACGAGCGGCCTATCGTATCCTGATGGCGGCGATGGAAGCACCTGTGCGCGCGCTTCTGGAGAACACCGGTTACGAAGCCGGCGAGATTTTGAGCCGCCTCACGGATTCCGACGGGGCACGTTCCCCGACGGCGGGTTATGGATTTGATGTCATCAAAGGCGAGGTGACCCACATGCCATCGGCTGGGATCCTGGATATCACCACCGTGGTCAAGGCTGCGGTGCGGACTGCACTGGCTAGCGCCGCTATGGCGCTGAGCACCGACGTCGTCGTTCATCGTGCCACGGCTACAGAGTCGCTGGGCACGTAGGTGAGGGACTAACCATGGCTGAACAACCACACGACACCATCGCATCGCAGCCGGAATCCGGCCTTGCTGTGCTACCTGAGGCATTCGAGTCAGACCTCGTCTACGCGCTGGCGGCGTTGCCAGATCTGTGCGTCTGTTTCGCAGCCCGCGCCACGGGGCTCTATCGCTCCGATGACGGCGGCAGCACTTGGCATTATCTCTATGAGTCATTGGAGCTCGAGGGCCCCTTGCCCACAACCTCCGTCGCAATGGTGCCCAACTACGACGGGGATGCTCATCGCGGCCTCTTTGCCGGCGTGCCCGGCGGAGTGCTGCGGTCCACCGATGGGGGAGAGACCTGGTTTGCGACGGTCCTCGACTCCCCCCCGCCGGCGGTTTCGGCTCTGGCGATCTCACCAGATTTCGTCCAGGACGGGGTCCTGCTCGCGGCAACCACGGAGGACGGCATCTTCCGCTCCGCGAACCGTGGTAGTCATTGGGCGCGGTGGAATTTCGGCCTGCTCGACCTCAACGTCTACTCCCTGGCCATCTCCCCAGGTTTCGCAGACGACGAGACGCTCTTCGCCGGTGTGGAGAGCGGTATCTTTCGCAGCACCAACGGTGGTCGGGCCTGGCGCGAGATCGAATTGCCGGTTGGCTTTGAGCCGGTGATCAGCATCGCGCTCTCACCGGTCTATCCGGATGATGGTATCGTCCTGGCGGGCACTGAGACGCAAGGTCTCCTGATTTCTGAGGATCGCGGTGGAAGCTGGCGACGGATCGGTCAGACTGCTATCAAGGCCCCGGTTAACAGCCTCCTGCTCTCTCCAGGTTTTGAGCACAGACGAGAGATCCTGGTGTTGTCAGAGAGTGCGCTGTTGCTGTCGCGAGATGGCGGCAATACGTGGGCCATGGTGCCCGGTGCGCCGGATAGCATGACAGCCGTGCTGGCGCCACAGGGCATCTCGCCGGGCTGCCCGCTGTTGATTGGCCAGGTGGGGGGCGAGGTGGCGAGCATCGAGCTGGCTATCTAGGTGTTGGTGCACACATCTAGCTCTGGGGGAATCGGACGATGACACCGGCGTGGAACGTGGGCGACTTACTTAGGCCACGTTCCACGTTTCCATCTTGGTGCACAGACAGACGGTAGGTATGCAGTACACGATTTTTCTGTTGCTGGCACCCATCTCTCTGCTGGTCTCGTTAGGCGTATTGGCTTACGCCGTTCGTCGTCGCACGTCTCCTGAGATCTCCGCACTGGTGGCGCTGATGGTGGTAGTGGTGGGTTGGCTGGTTACGAACACCCTGGAACTGGTGGCGGCATCCCCGGACACGACACTCTTCTGGGCCAAGGTCTGCTATCTTTTCATTGCTGCGACGCCTGTCGCGTGGATGGCCTTCGGTTTGCAGTACACGGGTGTTTGGTCGTGGTCCAAGCCGTCGGTGTTTTGGGTCCTCGCTCTCATACCTGCGACGACCATTCTGCTCCTTTGGACTGATGCCTATCAGTGGCTGGTCTGGCGTGATTACCACTTCCGGCTCGTCAATGGTTTCTTGACTTTCAGTGTGGACTACGGGCCGTGGTTTTTGGTGCACACGGTTAGTGCCTACGTCACGGTGGCATTGGGATCCGGGGCCGTCGTTCTCTATCATTTTCGCTCTCGCAAGCTCTACCGGCGGCAGTCCGTGTGGCTGTTGATCGGCAGTTTGATACCCATTGTGCTCAACTTCGTCTATGTGACTCGGCTGTTCCCTGGTCTGAGGAAGGACTTCACGCCCATCGGTTTTGCGTTGGCCGGATCTGCGTTCGCGCTTGGCATCTTCAGGCACCGGCTCTTCGACATAAGACCCATCGCACGGGCGACGCTGGTTGACAGCATGGAAGATCCCGTCATCACATTGGATGCCCAGGACCGCGTCATCGATCTGAATCCAGCGGCAAGCGACCTTCTAGAGAACTTGCCGCTTGCGTCTGGTGGGGAGGAGCTCCTCGGTCGCGATGTGGCGCAGGTTGTGGTTGGATGGCCCGCGCTGGCCGCGCACCTGGACCGGGGCACTGTGGGCGATATCGATATGGCACTTCCGGATGTGGATCATCCTCGTCACTATGCGTGCCGCATTACTGCGCTTGTTGATGGGCGCGAGCGCCAGATTGGCCGGCTGATCCTGCTGCAGGATATCACGGAGCGCAAGCTCGCCGAAGCCGAGTTGCGCCAGCGCATGATTGAGCTAGAGATCAGCAACGAGCAGTTGGATGCCTTTGCTTATACAGCGGCACACGATCTGAAGGGGCCGCTCTCGACGATAGGCGGCTTCATTGAGATGATCGACTACTACCTGGACAGCCTCAGCAAGGAAGAGATCCGCGAATACCTGATCTCACTGCGGTCTACCGGCAGGCGGATGGGGGAGATCATCGATTCGCTTCTGCTCTTGGCCAGGATCCATCGTCAGGAGGATCTGGATGTCTTGGCGCTGAATATGGGCCAGATCGTCGACGAGGCGCTCGACCGGGTCAGCCATCTCGTGATCGCAAATCGTGCGGAGGTGGCGACACCCGAGACATGGCCGCGCGTATTGGGATACGCGCCATGGGTCACCGAGGTGTGGGTCAACTACCTCACCAACGCGCTCAAGTACGGTGGCTCGCCCCCACAGATCGCGTTGGGGGCAGAGGCGGCAGACCGGGACGTCTGTCGCCGTGTGGACGGCTTGGGATGGGATCCAGAGCGGCGCTGCTACCGGTTTTGGATCCGTGACAACGGACAGGGACTGACATCCAGGCAGATGAGCCAGCTCTATAGGCCTTTCACCCGATTCCATGCCACGCCGGCGGGCGGGCACGGTCTGGGGCTTGCGATCGTGCAACGGATCGTCGACCGCCTTGGTGGGCAGGTGGGCGTTCAGAGCGATGTGGGGGTTGGGAGCAGCTTCTGGTTCACACTTCCTGCGGCGCCGGATGCAATAGGCTCAGAGCAGCTCGACGCAGCCGCCTAGCCGCATTCCAAGCCGCCGGGTGGACCTGGGCGCTGCGCGCTGTGGCCCCCCCCTTTGACCAGATCCCCCTTTACGTCTCCGGGTAATGCTGATCTATCGATATTGCGGCGCGCCTTCCTTCGGCTATAATGGTAGAGGATCATGAGCTGTTGACATCCAGGTGAGCTGGACCCACCATACGGA
>JAFGNI010000213.1 GCA_016927095.1 Anaerolineae bacterium
CCATAGGAGACATAGAGCGATGCGCTCGCCTCACGCACCTTGCCCGCCAGCTCGACCGTGACGCCATCCGTCGGGATGTCCTTGCCGTCGACGTTCAGCTTCGTGATGCCGCTGACCATACCGGAATCGATCAGATTCTTGATCTCGAAGACGAAGCTGTTCTCCTCGTTTGCCAGGCTGCCCTGGACATAGAGCTTCTGAAGCGCACTGGATGACATTCCGTAGTACATCGTGACCTCCTATGGATGAATGGGATTCGGCTTGCGCGAACGCACGGTGTCTAGACGACCTCGCCGAACTTGCCGCTGAAGTGGCGAAAGAACCAGTAACCGAAGACGAGTATGACAATCGCTGTGAGCGCCGTCCGCGAGAGGAAGTCGACGGCTGTGAGCGTGCCGTAGTAGAGGATGTCCTGGTAGGTGTTGATGATCGAGGCCATAGGGTTGAGGCGGAAGATCCAGAGCTGCGGGTTGAACGTAATCCCCAGCAGCGTGACCTGGGCGGGCAGCGACTTCACTGGATAGATCACCGGCGTCAGGAAGAACCAGGCCTGCATTCCGACATCCATCAGCATGTGCGTGTCGCGATAGAAGACCTCGAGCGTCGAGAGGATGAGCACGATGCCGATGGCGAAGATGACCTCGATCAGGATGGGTATGGGCAGCAAAAGCACATAGGCGCTGGGCCAGATGCCGGAGAGCGCCGCCAGGATGAAGAAGACCGGTAGCGCGATCAGGAAGTTGACCAGACTCGAGAGCACGATCGAGATCGGGAGCACCTCTCGGGGGAAGTACACCTTCTTGATCAGGCTGGCGTTGCCCACCACGCTCGGGATGCCGCCCATCACGGAGCCGACGAAGAAGTTCCACGGCAGCATCGCGCTGAGGAACAGGATGTGATAGTTAGGGATGTCCTGGCGTTCATAGAGGACGCCAAAGACGAAGGTGAAGATGAGCATCATCAACAGCGGGTTCAGCCACGACCAGACGACGCCCAGCAGGGAGTTCTTGTATCGTACCTTCAGGTCGCGCGAGACCAGATTGTAGACCAGGTTGCGGTACGCCCAGAGTTCCTTGAGCCACTGTCGCATAGGGTTGAGGGGTATCCTCACGTGTAGACCACGCGATGGGTCGATCTTTCGTTCACGGGCGGGATTATAGCATTGGCGGGGATAAGCACAAAGGCGAGGTAGACTTGGGACAAGTCGATAGGGTAGAAGCGGATCACGCACAGTCCCGCCGTGGAAAGTGCCGGGGACACGCTTCGAGACGCGACAGAAAGCCCCCGACACCTGGGACGAACACCTGGGATATAATGATCGCGTGAACCACAACGGTGTCGGATATCGGAGCATATGCGGGGGCATCCCAGTCCGCTGGGGCATGACCCTCGTCCTCCTCATCGCGGCGCTACTCCGCCTCGGCGGGCTGCCGGAGCTCCCGGTGGGCCTGCACTACGATGAAGCGGCCAACCTGGTGCTCACGCGGGAGATCGTCGCGGGCGAGTACCGCCCGTTGTTCATCCGGGCCTATACCGGCAAGGAGGTCCTTTTCTTCTACGCCGCTGCGCCGTGGGTTTGGATGACCGGTGGGGCACATCAGACCGCGAGCGCGTGGGGGCTACGGCTGGGCGCGGCGATGTTGGGAGTGCTCACGGTGGCGGCGACCTTTGCCGCAACCCGGGCGCTGCTTAGACGGCATCGAGGCGGCCCGACGATCGCCCTGATCGCAGCGGGCTGGATGGCGATGGCCTTTCCCCATGTCCTGCTGAGCCGATACGGCTTCCGGGCGATCTCGCAGCCGCTGCTGCAGGCCCTGACGGTAGCTGCTTTGTGGCGCGCCATGCGCTCTCGGCGGATCGGATGGTCGGCAGCCGCGGGGGCGTTCCTCGGGCTAACGGGCTACACCTACCTGGCGGCAAGGCTTTTCCCGTTGCCGCTGGCGCTCGTGGGCAGCTGGCTGCTGGCACGGTCGACGTTGCCTGAGCGGCAGCGCCTCCTGCGGCGCTTCGCCGTGGTCGTGGGCGTCGCCGCGATCGTTTTCGCGCCGCTAGGGGGCTATTTCCTGCGCCACCCGGATGCATTTACCACCCGCATCGCGCAAGTCGCGGCCCCGAGCTGGGCTGAGGCGTTGCGGGGGATCGGTCTATGCCTGCGGGCGCTGATCGTGCCAGGTGCCGGCGATTCCTATATCCGCTTCAATGTGCCTGGCCTGGCGATCTTGGATCCCATCTCTGCCCTGTTAGCGCTGCTGGGCGTTGGGGCGATGGTGGGATCCCGCCGGACTGACCGGCTCGAGGTGGCAGGGCGCGTGCTTGTGGTCATATCGATTTTCGTGATGCTCCTGCCCAGCGCACTGGCTACGGGCGAGATCACGCCGAGCAACCTGCGCATGGTCGGCCTCTTTCCGTTCCTGGCTATCCTCCCCGCGTGGGGGCTCTACGTCGTGCTATTCACCGCCGGTCGTCTCCGCGTCGAGCTGACCGGAGTGCGCTGGCGATACCTGCTACAGGCTGCGCTGCTTGTTGGGCTTCTGATCGCGGGTGCAGTGCGCACCGCTGAAACCTACGTCCGGTGGGCCGGCTCCGATGCGCTGTTCCGGGCGACGGACGGCGAGATGGTGGTGGCAGCCGAGGCATTGGACGCGGCCTTCGAGGCTGCAGAGGGCGTGGAGGCCGTGACGGTCTACATCGCCAGCGAGCATTACCGCCATCCGACGGTGGCGGCGCTGGCCAAGTACTATGGACGGGTGAAGTGGCTTACCGGGGGGGCGAGCCTGGTGCTGCCGCCGGACGGGGATGCCGTGTACGTCATTCCCGAGAGCCTCCCACCGCCTGCGTTGTGGCCTGAGGTCGTGACCGGGGCATGGACGACCCGTGTCTATGAGGGCCCCGATGGGACGCCGGCGTTGCGGGAGCACCGGCTCTCCGCGTCAGAGATCGCGCAGGCCCGTGATGCCCTCCTCGGCGGGATAGTGACTTCCCCTGCGGATTTCGCGCACGTGGTCCTGGTTCACGATGCCCGTCCGGCGGCGTCCTGCCGCGCGGGTGGGTTGTGTCCGGCATTCGTTCTCTGGGAGCCCCGCGGGGCGTATCCCGCGCTTCAGCCTGTGGTGCGGCTGCTGCACCCGGAGATGGGTGAGTGGGCTCGGACGATGGCTTTTCACTATCC
>JAFGNI010000214.1 GCA_016927095.1 Anaerolineae bacterium
CAGGTGCTCTCACGCTCGGGGGATTTCGACCGCGCACTCCGGGCGCTGGCTAACTACCTTAGACTCGAGCCTGAGTCAAAGGTCGCCGGTCGTATCGAGCAGCTCTTCGCCAGCGGTATGGATCCCGTCGAGAACAAACTCACCGATACTATGGCTGCCGCTCACCTACCCATCGACGTCATCGGCGCTGCGATTCAGATGTGGGTGGAATTCCGCATCAGCCTGGGCGAGGAGCCACTCGCCATCCCCAAGCCCGAAGCCTGGGCCGCAGCCCTCGATTACACCGTGCGCAAGGTCAACCTCCACGACGTATCGCTGGAGGAACTGGCCAATACCTACGAGATCTCGGCGGAGACCATAAGGAAGCACCACGAGACGCTGGTCACGCGGCTGGACATCATGCCCTGTGACTACCGCTACTTCACGGGCAAGCAGAATCCGCTCGACAAGCTGGTCGAGGCCGCGGAGCTGTTGGAGAAGCTCGAAGACCGCTTCCGTCACGAGTAGATCTCGACTCAGGGAAGCGCCGTGTCGGTTGTGATACCTCCAGGCCCGTCTACGATCCGCGAGCTAATTCAGCGGGCGGTCGCGCAACTGGGCCAGGTTACCGACAGGCCCCACGCCGAGGCGGAGCGTCTGATTGCCTCGGCACTCCAGGTTGAGCGGACCGCGGTACTGGCTCACCCAGAATGGTTGCTCACTTCAGCACAGGTCGATGAGTTTGTGGACGCTGTGCGACGCCGGGCATCCGGCACCCCTTTGCCTTACCTCCTGGGATACATCGAATTCTGCGGACTGACGTTCCGCGTCACGCCCGCGGTTCTGATCCCCCGGCCCGAGACAGAGCTGCTGGTAGAGCTGGCGCAGGCCAGGTTAGGAGCGCTTCGCCAGGGCATCGTCGTGGATGTTGGCACCGGATCCGGGTGCATTGCGGTGACGTTGGCGATCGCGGAGCCTCGTGCTCGCATCTGGGCTACCGATATCTCGGCGCCGGCGCTGGCTGTGGCGCGTCAGAACGCACGAGACCACGGCGTTGGCGAACGCGTAAGGTGGTTGCAGGCGGACCTGTTGGCACCTTTCGCTGGCCCAATTGGCCTGATCGTCAGCAACCCGCCCTATGTCGCCGAGGCCGAATGGTGGGACCTACCGCCCTCGGTCAAGCAAGAGCCACGCACGGCTCTGATATCCGGGCCGGAAGGGCTCAATGCCATACGACCTCTGCTGCAGCAGGCAGCGACGCGTCTGGCGCCCGGCGGGTCCCTGCTCATGGAGATCGGCGAACAGCAAGCCAGCGCCGTGACGGCGCTGGCTCAGAGTGCTTTCGACCACAGTGGGCGCCGGGTTATGCGCCTCCAGGTATATCAGGATCTGGCAGGAAAGGATCGTGTCCTCGAAGTCGCCCTAACCCGCCCAGCGAATCAGACCGTGCTGCATTGAATTGACCAGGTCCCGGTGGTAAGGCAGCACCCGCACCGTATACCCGTGCAGGCCACTCATAGCGCACTCGGCGTCCGCCTCGTAGAGATAACGCTGCGCGTCGAGCTTCTCACTGACCCGCATCGTGACCGGTCGCCCCCGGACCAGCTCACCGCTCGGATTGACCAACCCGACGTAGAGCTCGACACAGACATCCTCCGGTTGAAGCGCACCAAGGTGGACCTCGGCATGCGCCGTGAACGTCCGTCCCACGCGGATCTCGGCGGGTAGATCACCGTTCACCGAATCCACACGAATCTGGGTCCAGTCACGGGCAAGCCTTTCACGCCAGGCAGCGAGATCCTTTGCCCCTGCATAATCGCCCTCGGCAAGTCTACGACAGCGCGCAGCCAGCGGCACGTAGAACCTATCCGTATACTCCGCTACCATGCGATTGGTGTTGAAGAAATATGAGAGCTGAGCAATGCTGGCCTTCATCTGCTCGACCCAGCGGCGCGGGACGCGCCCGGCCCGATCATAGAACATAGGGATGACGTCACGTTCCAGGAGATCGTAGAGCGCCCCTGCCTCGACCCGATCCTGGTATTCGGCATCGTCGTACGTCTCGCCCCGTCCAATGGCCCACCCCACCTCGCGCCGATAGGCCTCAGCCCACCAGCCATCCAGCGTGCTGATGTTTAGCACACCATTGGCAGCGGCCTTCATCCCGCTGGTCCCACTCGCTTCCCTGGGGCGGCTGGGGGTGTTCAGCCAGACATCGCAGCCCTGTACCAGATAGCGAGCCACGATCATGTCGTAGTCCTCCAGGAACACGATCCGGTTGCGGAAGCGATCCTGCCGGCTCAGATCCACAATCTGCTGGATCATCGCCTTGCCGGGATCGTCGCGCGGGTGTGCTTTTCCGGAGAAGATGATCTGAACCGGGCGCTCGGGGTCATTCAGGATACGGGCCAGGCGGTCCGGATCCCGCATGATCAGTGTGGCGCGTTTGTAGGTCGCAAAACGACGCGCCAACCCGATCGTCAGCGCCTCGGGATCCAATACCTCCTCAGCCGCACGGACATCGCTGGGCAGCGCACCACGCTGCGCCAACTGCCGGTGCAGACGCTGCCGGGTCACGCCCACCAGACGCTCCCGGCGGCGTTCGTGCGTGCGCCACAGCTCATCAGGCGGGATATCCATCGCCAACTGCCATACCTCCGGGTCACCGGGCTCTTCGCGCCATCGTGGGCCGAGGTAACGATCGTACAGCACCTTCATATCTCGGGAGATCCACGAGAGGATGTGCACCCCGTTCGTGACGTGCGAGATCGGTATCTCCTGCTGCGGAACCCCGGGCCACAGCCCCTGCCACATCTCCCGCGATACCTCGCCGTGGAGAGCGCTCACGCCGTTGGTGTCCGACGATAGCCGTATTGCCAGGACGGTCATGCAGAAAGGCTCGTTGGCATCGAAGGGGTTTTCCCGTCCCAGGCCCAGGAAATCGTGCCAGCTCATCGCCAATTCGCGGGTGGCGCAGTCGTGGAAGTAGTGTTGCATCAGGGGAGCAGGGAAGCGATCATGCCCCGCCGGCACCGGTGTATGTGTGGTGAAGACACAACTGGCCGAGGCCGCCTCGCGCGCCGCGGCAAAGGTAAGGTCATGATCGACCATCAGTCTTCGGATATGCTCCAGTGCCAGAAATGCGGAATGTCCCTCGTTCATGTGGTAGACCGCGGGGGCCAGGCCCAGTGCCTGCAATGCCCGGTACCCGCCAATGCCCAGGAGGATCTCCTGCTTGATCCGCAGATCCTGATCCCCACCGTAGAGCTGGTCGGTGATGTCACGATCCTGAGGACGGCTGTTCAACGATGTGTTGGTGTCCAATAGGTACAGAGGGATACGGCCAACATCCACCCGCCATATCTGGGCGACCACCTTGCGACCGGGAAGTTGGATCTCAACGGTAAGCGGGTCACCATCAGGTTTCCGCTCGAGGGTCAGTGGCAGGTTGTCGAAGTGGTTGTCCTCATAAGCCTCCTGCTGCCAGCCGGCCTGATTCAGGTACTGCCGGAAGTAGCCCTGCTGATAGAGGAGTCCCACACCAACCAA
>JAFGNI010000215.1 GCA_016927095.1 Anaerolineae bacterium
TCTGGATACGCCGGAAGGCGTAACCACTCGACGGCTTGACGCGACCGCCTCGGGTGCCCACGTTCAGCACGTGCCGTCCCGCTCGGCGCGGGTGCGGATGATCGGTCATCGGGATGAGGTCGCGCTCCTCCTCAAGGATCCGGTAGCGCGAGGCCCCCAGCGTCTGTGCCAAGTAGTCGCGGAGCGCGCGGCGGTATGCGTCCACCGGCAGGATATCCGCGGAGAAGATCGTGTACTCCACGAGTCCCTGGTTTTCCGCGTAGGGCAGGACGTAGAAGAAACGCATCGCGCCGTGCTGCGGCGTGCGAAAGTCGAACATCGTAGGTAGCTCGGGATCGAAGACCGCTTTCTCCGTCTCGATCTCCCATCCTAAGAAGTGCTGGATCAGGTAATGATAGCGACGGGTGAGGGGACGGTATTCGTCGGCGCGATAGCGGCTGTCAAAGAGCCAGGTGCTCCGGTAGGCGATTCCATTGACGACAACCTCCGCGAAACCACCGTCTTCGTCAGGCCCGCTGCTTTCCCTGGCGGCGTCTGATCGTGCGACGGGGAACTCTGTGGAAGGGCGGCGTCCACCGATTGGGGTGTGTCCGTCGCTGATGTCGCGGATCGTGCCTCGCAGGAACTGGACCCCAGGTCGCGAAGCAAGCGCCTCGCGCATAAAGCGGTAGAAGTCGATTGCGCGTACCATATGATACCGGTACGGTGCCAGGTCGATCTTGAGTTGGTCGGTGCCACTGCGCAGGGCAAGGCTGTCCCAGGTCCGGTAAGCCAATGCGTCCACATACGTTGGCTCAGCACTCCAGTAGCACCAGGTGTGGTCGTTACGGTCTTTGACCTGCTCGTCGACGATGAGCATTGTCAGATTGGGCAGCGCGCGGTTCAGCTGGTAAGCCAAGCTCAGACCGGCGGCGCCCCCGCCGGCGAGGATGACATCATAACGCTGAGATTCCCCTGCGGGCCCTCTGCTGCCGGACGCTGCCATCTACTCTCGAGCACCCGTCCGTGGGACATGACCCGTCTCTGGATTGAGCGCTCTCCCGGCACCGGTCGGTGTCGCGAGTGGTTCGTCTGTACTGCTGGACTCCGGCTGGGGGCCGTATCCTGTGACGTTTGCTCGCCACCACAGGCCGGGCAGCCGGCGCAGTTTGCCGACCGTGGTGACGTGCGCACGGCGGCTGAAGACATCCATATTGTGAGCCTCGATGTCCGTCAAGATGGCCGCATAGAGCTCTGCTGCGGTGCCAATGGCGAAACGACCATCGCGGTGCAGCATCTGAATCCCAGGCAGCGACTCGGCATAGATCGCGCGCACCCGGGCGATCTGGAATGCCATAAAAGCCCGCCACCGGCCCGTAACCTGGCCTCTGGCGATATCCGAGGGAGCTAGGTTGAACCGCTCAAGTTCCTCAAGGGGGAGGTAGAGGCGGCCTGCTGACCAGTCCTCTGCGATGTCCCTCAGGATGTTGGTGAGCTGTAGCGCAACACCGAGTTTGACCGCGTATGGGATCGCCTCGGGTCCTGAGAAGCCAATGACGTGCATTGCCATCAGCCCGACCGTCGACGCGACCCCGTAGCAGTAGGAGGTCAGGTCTTCGAAGGTATCGTAACGATCCTGCTCGATGTCGCGCGCAACACCGTCAATGAGCTGCTCTGCGTACAGCCTAGGGATGCCATAGGTAGCCTGCGTGTCGGCCCACGCCATGATCAGAGGATCACTGGGGCTCTCACATTCCCCGACGGCGCGCCGGCGCCATTGCTCCAGCGCGGACCTAGCATCCCATGCCTTGTCGTGCTGGAGGCGGTCCACGATGTCGTCACTCATACGGCAGAACGCATAGAGCGCCCGTGCAGCGTCGCGTTTCTTGGGTGGTAGCAGCCCCGATGCGAGGGAGAAGGTGCGGCTGTGGGAAGCCGTAATGGCTGAACAGTGCTCATAAGCCCGCAGCAGCTCCCCTTCGCCGACCTCGAGACAAGGGTTGTTGGCGGGGCTGTTGATGCCCGCATAGGCCATGTCAAGTAACTGGTTTTCCCAGGACGCCGCATTCACACTCATCGCTCTCTCCAACGTTTCTATTTAAGGCTCGATCGGGCGACGGCAATGTGCATTTCAGAAGACTGTATGCTATATCCGCGGTATTGTACCTTGTTCTGTCCTTCGCGCGAATCTGCGCGATATGTTGGTCTTGTTTTCGACACCCAGTGCCAGCCGGCGCCAAGATTCGCTCTGCGTCGTGCTGACCGCCGTGAGCGTAGCAGCCATCGATGCCGACCATCACCTACTTGATCCTCTCGCCTGTCTCTGCATCGAAGAAAAAGAGCGCCGACAGGGGAAAGACAACCTCGGTCTCGTAGCCGGTGACCAGATGCAGTTCAAGCGGCGCCGTCACGCTACAGGAGAATGCCTCGGTGCTGACATAGGCTGTCTGCTTCTGGCGTCCGAAGTCAGGCTCAACCACGTCGACCGTGCCTCTGAAGACGACGCTATCGGAGGGTGCGCCTTCGCCCACACCATAGTCCCGTGCTCTCGCGTGAGCTTCGCCAGGGCGAATGCCAACCGTGATCTCCTGGCCCTGGTGCATACGCGATAGCAGTGGTTCGGGGACCGGGATCTGCTGGCTGCCACCGAGAGCAATCTGCTCTCCCGAGACGATGCCACCGAGGAGGTTCATAGGCGGCGTTCCCAAGAAGCCTGCAACAAAGGCGTTCACGGGATCCTGGAGAACCTCTGCGAAGACGCCCACCTGCTCAATGCGCCCCTTCCGCATCACGGCAACCCGATCTCCCAAGGCCATCGCCTCGAT
Organism: Anaerolineae bacterium; assembly: GCA_016927095.1. The sequence continues at coordinate 2,805 of JAFGNI010000215.1, forward strand.
CTGGTCATGGGTCACGTAGATCGCTGTGATGCCAAAGCGGTGGAGCAGGCGTTTGATCTCGACGCGTGTGCGGGTCCTGAGTTTCGCATCCAAGTTCGACAGCGGTTCGTCGAAGAGGAAGAGACGGGGCTCTCTGACCAGGGCACGGGCGATGGCCAGGCGTTGCTGTTGTCCCCCGGAGAGGGTGCCGGGCTTGCGCTTCAGGAGCTCCCTGAACCCGAAACCCATCATATCCGACGTGATGCGGATGCGTTCCTCTGCCTCGGCGTCGGGTGCCTTGTTGACCTGGAAGAAGAAACGCAGGTTGCCTTGGCCATAAAAGTGGGGGTAGAGGGCGTAGTTCTGGAAGACCATCCCGATCCGACGCTCTCCGACGGGTACCTCTCGCGTGTCCTGCCCGTCATAGGTCACGAGTCCTTCGTACTCGGTCAACCCGGCGACAACCCGAAGGAGCGTGCTCTTGCCACAACCTGATGGGCCCACGACCACCATCGTCTCGCCGTCGGCCACGGTGAGATCCAGGGCGTCAAGAGCGATCACCGTGCCGCTATGCGTTTCCACCTGGTCGCCATTCGCTTTCAGGCTGTCGCCAGGCAAGGGGGCACGCCAGCGGAAGAGCTTGTCTACACTGGCGTCCTCTTGATAGCGCTTGGTCACGTCCTGGAGCTTGATTTCAGCCATAGCCTATGCCTTATCCTCTGTAGCCTGCCTCGCCATCGCTTCTGATGAACCTCGCTGCGGCAGCGCGGCTGTGCCTGCATTGCTGCGCTACTCGTTCTGATTTCGGCTTTCCTTTGTCTGACGTCTCTTCCTGCGCCGGATAAGCGTGGCAACCACCGGCGCACCGACCATGACGACGGCGTTGAGGGCGATGGCAGCCACAAACTTCCAGGAGGTGGGGTCGCTGATGGCATCTCCCAGGAGTACCAGCCCCAAGCTTCCCGGTATGATGCCCAGGGCCGTGGCCATGATGTAGACGGGCACCGACACCTTCGTGAGCCCGGCAACGTAGTTCTGGACCTCCCAAGGCAGGAGCGGGATCAGACGCATCATCAGGATGAATAGGAAGCCCCCTTGACCCTCGGAGCGCTGGTAGATATCGTCCAGCTTCTTGCCTTGGAGTCTGGCCTCCACCCACTCCTGTCCTAGAACCCGGGACAGCGTGAAGGGAATGAGCGACGACATCGTTGCCACGCCAATGACCAGCAGAGAGCCCCAAAAGGTGCCAAAGAGAAGGCCGCCCAGCGGCGAGAGCACCCAGGAAATCAGAGGAATCGGTGCGCTGATCGTGTAGAGCACGCCAAAAACAACGGGAGCCCACGCTCCAAAGCCACGGATGAAGGCTTGGACGTTCTCACTGTTGAAACGGTTGTACTGAGAGAAGTAGTACCAGGCCGTCGCGGCGAAGATGCCGAACACGATGATGACCAGCACCATCTGTAGCCACTTCGGCTGCTTGGTTGCGACCTCCTCGCTCATTGTGCCCTCCTGGCATCCTCGATCGAGGCCCCACGCTGCCCACGTTGTACCGCTATCCTCTCGCGACTGGATCGATAGGCCCGTGCGATGTCGTCCGGCGTGGCCTTCAGGACAAGATAGCGGAACACCAGCCACACACTCAGGGCATACTGGCGGAGTGGGCCCTGCTCGAGATAGCGCCGGCTTGATGCAATCACCCGCTCGGGGACCATAGCGATGCGCCCACGCTCGTGGAGCGCACGGGCCATCTCCACATCCTCCATCAGCGGAATATCGGGGAACCCACCGATAGCGTCCAACGTCTCTCGGGCCATGAACTGAGCCCGGTCACCATGGACGGCGATCCATCGGCCCCTGAACGTCGTGCGGTTGACCCAATGGAGAATGCCCTTTGGGGGATGATAGGCGATCTGGAAGGCGCCGCCGCTGACGCCGTGCCCCTGCAGGGCCGCCAAGACCGCTTCGCGCCAGCCTGCCGGCAGCTGCACATCGGCGTGGCAGAAGACCAGGACGTCACCAGAGGCTTTAGCCGCACCGCGGTTCATCTGAGTGGCTCGACCTCTGGGGCTGTGGATCACCCGCGCTTCCCCAGCAGCGAGGTCGGGTGTCCCGTCCCTGCTGCCGCCGTCCACCACGATGAGCTCTACGGTCGTCGGTGGATAGTCACGGCGCGCCGCAAGCAGGCACTGACGGATAGTCTCCGCCTCATTCAGCGACGGGATGATGACCGAAACCAACACGTCTTCTTCCCCCTCAACCTCTCTCAGCGCCGTCTCCTCTCCCGCAACTTGCCGCTGTCATCATGGTGCCCTAATAATGCCGCGACAGGCGCAGTCCAGCCTGCGCCTCATATGATGTATTGGGTTCAATTATATCCTATATATTGATGCGACCGTGCCGAACCCCCTTACGTCCTAGGGCTATCGCATTTCACCGTTTTGCGGCACGCCATATGCGAGCTGTTATGTAGGCCGGGTAGCCGACCCGGCCGGGCGGCGCAGCCGCCGTTGCGTTAGGCCCGTGCGAGGGGGGCGCCACGCTGGGGCATGCTGCTAGGACGACGATCCAGCGCCGCAGGCCGGCCCTGCGGGCCGGGGGCGGCGGGCCGGCAGACCGGCCTTGGCTAGCCGCCCTACAGCGCTCCCGATGCAACGGGGTTGTCCAAATGCGATAGCCCTGCCCTTACGTCACAATGCTATTGCGCAGGTTGGCCAGCCAGGCATGGTAATCCTCCACCAAGTCAATGTCGGCGAGTTGAGGTAGCCTCGCGAGCCGGACACCTTTCGCAGTAGCCAGAGCCTCGGTTTGTGTGAGCACGGCCTCGGTGCTCCAGGCGATGCCCTCGAAGATGTTGGCGCCTGGCGCGCGCATACCCACCAGGTAATAGCCGCCGTCGGCAGCGGGCCCGACCACGCCCGGGGCGCGATCGTTCTCAATGGGGTCTCGAAGCAACGCAAAGGCCTGCCGCACGATTTCGATCGTCATCCCTGGAATGTCGCTGCCGGTCAACACAACGGCCTCGGCGCCTTCCCGAAACGCCTGCTGAAAGGAAGCGTTCATCCTTGTCCCCAGGTCGCCCTCGACCTGGGGACGGACTATCAGTTCAGGAAAGGCGCGATCGAAATAGGCACAATCCTGCCGGTCAGCAACGGAAAGCTCCAGCGTTGTTTCGGGCAACGACGCCGCCACTAAGCTAAGCAGGTAGGTGTAGAGCAGTCGTGCGTAGATGCCGGCGGCTGCCTCGCCGCCGATGGCTGCGCCCAAGCGGGACTTGGCGTAGCCGGCGAGGGGCCGCTTGGCGTAGATGATCAGATGCTGTCGCATGGCTACATGTCTCCGGCGCGTGTCGGTTCCTGTGCCGCTAGCGCGGCCCAACCACCTAGACCCCCATCTCGCCACAGAGATAGGGGTCGAACATCTCCCTCTGGAAGGCGAGGTCGAGATAGGATGTGACTTTGCGGAAGGTGTCCGCGTTCTTGACGGCGTGGTCGCCTGTCTGGTAGGCCACCCAAGCCATGGCGGACCAGGAGATGCCTCGCAGATAGTTGAACGGATCCCTAAGGCGCACCCGCTGATCGATCGTGTCGCGAAGGTGTGGGTCTGGTATCGTGGCCTTGTAGGTATCGATGAACCGCTGTTTCGCCTCAGGCGACATCCGGTAGTCGGTTTTCCAAAGCGTCGTCATCGGTGCGCAGAAATGCGATAGGTCTTGGGAAGGGTCACCGTACAGGGGTTTCTCCCAATCGACCAGATAGAGCTTGCTCTCTTGACGGTTGGCGATGAAGTTGCCGGAGTTCACCTCGGTGTTGATGATACAGGGCCAGGGATCCTCGACAAAGTACTGTTCACGAGCTCGTGCCTCTTTCGCCCAGGCGAGGACCTCTGCTAAGTAGTCGCAAAGGGCCGGGTCGGCCAGATCGGCGTTGAGATAGACCGGCAGCAGCCGTGCGCACTCCTCGTAGGTCATGGTGAGGGGCCGCTCTTCGGCGATCAGCCCGCAGGACTCAGGGATCTCCAGGCGATGGATTCGGGCGAAGAGGCGCGCGGCATCCTCAAGATCCCGATCGTAGTCGAGCCGTCCACCGCGGAGATAGGACATCGCCAATGCGCCATATGGGAGGCCCTGGCGGCTATCGTCCACCGCATAGGGGTGGGGTGCGACGCCACTTGGAATCAGCAGACACAGGGCCTGGTACTCGTAGACGATCTGGTCCTCGCGCTGAATCTGCGAGCCGGTGTTGACCCGCAGGACCCACGTGCGCGCTCCCTGGCTCACCGTGTAGTTGAGGTTGTACTCGCCTTGAGCAAGGGGGGCGACGTTGAAGTGCTTCGTGGGATCCCACGCAGGGATGCCCTTGAGCATCCCGTTGCGCAAATAGGTGTAGACGTCAGGGAGGAGGGTATCCAGATCCACGGCGACCTTCTCCTTTCAGCGTTGGGTGACAAACGGCCCGGTGACGATGCCGGTCACGGTGACGGCTCGTAGCCCGTAGTTAAGTTGGGCCGCCCTGGCTCAGCCGAGCGCTATGGGTACAGCGGCCACAAAACCGGGATGAGCGCGATACTGATGCCGTAGATGATGAGGGTCAACAAGGAACCGACCTTGGTGAAGTCCAGGAACTTGTAGTGGCCCGGGCCATAGACGATGAGACAGGCCGGCTCCAGGGGGGTGATGAAAGAGCAGCTCGCGCTGACAGCGATCATGATAGCGAAGGTACGGGGATTAAGGCCGAGTTGGGTGGCGGTCTCGATAGCGATGGGGAGAACCAGCACCGCGGCAGCTTGATTGGACATGGGTTGGGTCAGTGCCATCGTGGTGGCAAAGAACAGCGACAGTAGCATCATTGGGCTGCTAGCATCCAGGAGCTGCACAACCTGGTGCGCCAGATAGCTGGCTGTGCCCGTCGTATGCATCGCCGTCCCCAGGGCGAGCATGCACCCGATCACGATGACTGCCTGCCACTCGACCTGCTGGTAGGCCTCATCTGGCGTGATGCACCGCGTCAAAAAGACGATCAGCGTGCCGGCTGTGACGGCTACGGGGAGCGTGACGAGTTCGAGGGCTGTGACCAACAGGACGAGAACGAAGACGGCGACACTGATGGGCGCCCTTTTCCGGTTGAGCCGGGTGTGGTGGACCGTTCCGATGATGTGGAAGTAGTCAGGATTGAGCGCGGCGATATTGCTTCGCGGCCCTTGCACGAGGAGCTGGTCACCGGATCGCAGCCGAACGCGGCTCAGCTTGCTGAACATGTCCTTCCCGCGACGGTTGATGCCCAACACCTGCAGTTCATAGCGTTGGCGGAACTGCAATGTCTTGAGCGTCCGGCCGGTTAGGGGAGAGCGTGGCAGCAGCACGATCTCGGCGAGTTGCGTATCGCTGTCTTGAAGCCGCGGATCGGAGAGTTTTACCTCGGCCTTGAAGGCCAGCCCGCTCGTGTCTTTGATCTGCAAGACATCGCTGCGCTCTCCCTTGACGAGCAGCTCATCGCCTTCCTGGAGCCGAAGGTCGGGCTTGGGGACAAGATAGCGGTCCTTGTTGCGCACGATGCGGACGATGGTCAGGTCCAGGTCGCGTCCCAAGCCAGCCTCTGAAAGCGTCTTGCCGACCAAGCTTGATTTGGGGAGCACGACCGCTTCCGCCAGATAGGGCTGGATGCCGAATGCTTCTTCGTCGGCCTCTGCCTCGCGGATGGGGATCAGCCGGTTCCCGATCAAGAGCATATAGGCTAGCCCAGCAACCAGGATCGGAAGCCCTACCTGCGCCAGCTCGATAATGCCGATGGGCGCCAGTCCGTAGTCCACCATCAGGCCGCTCACGAGGACGTTCGTTGACGAGGCCACGAGGGTGATGGAACTGGCCAAGATGGCAGAGAAAGCAACGGGCATCAGCAAGCGCGATCGCGGGGTCTTGGTCCGGCGGCTCAGGTCAAGGATGATGGGGAGGAAGAGGGCGGTCGTGGCTGTATTGCTGATGAAGCCACTCAAGGCGGCGACAATAGCCATGATTACCGGCAGCATCTTCTTCGGCTGATCCCCTACAGCCTGGAGGAGCCGGCGTCCGGCGTATTGGATTACCCCAGTTCGTCGCATCGCTGCTGTCAGGACCAATAATCCAAAGATCATCACGACCGTGTCACTGCCAAACCCATCAAAGGTCTGATCCAGGGGCAACAGCCCTGTCAGGTTGAGCGTGAGCAAGATGCCGAGCGCAATGATGTCTGGCCTGAACTGCTCCAACGAGAAGAGCACGACGGCAATCAGGATGATGATCAGCAACAACCCAATCTCGAATGTCATCGTACGCCCCTAGATCCAGCCCAGCCATCTAGCCAGGATGGGGATGATCAGCGCTGTGAGGATCCCGTTGAGCCCCATACCCAGCCCGGAGAAAGCACCCGTCTCCTCACACATCTCGAAGGCCCGGGCAGTTCCGATCCCGTGTGACGCTACACCGATGGCGAAGCCGCGCGCGCTGGGCTCCCTGATGCGCAAGATGTCGAGGAGGGGTTGCGCCAGCGAAGCGCCAATGATGCCGGTCAGAATGACAAGGACGGCGGTCAATGGGGGAATGCCACGGATCTGCTCTGAGACGCCCATCGCGATGGCTGTCGTGACCGACTTCGGCGCCAGGGAGCGGAGGGTCGGTTCGGAGGCGCCCAGCAGGCTGCCCAGGCCCACCGCGGCTACGATGGCTGTGAGCGAACCCACCAGCAGGGCCACCGTGATCGGCCCTAGAAGCCGTCGAAGCTTGCTGACCCGGTCGTAAAGCGGGACGGCAAGGGCCACCGTGGCCGGCCCCAGAAGGAAATGGAGGAAGCGTGTGGCGTCGAAGTAGAGGTCGTAGGGGGTCTTGGTGATGATAAGGATTGTCCCAACCACCGCGATGGAAATGAGCACCGGGTTGATGCAGGGCGAATGGACGTGGGCACAGACCCAGCGAGCGCCTTGATGGACGAAGAGCGTCACGGTCAGCCAGAGGACCGGCGAAGCGACCAGCGAAGCCCAGAGCTGTGTAGGCAGGCTCATCTGCTGCTCCCTTCCTCACGGGCAGGCGCTCGGACGCCGCCGGCGAGGGCCTGCATCAGGCCCCCCGTCACAGCCAGGGTCAGGATCGTACTGCCGATCAGCGCAATTGTAATCGCCAACCACTCCTCTCGGATCAGTGCGAGATAGGCAATGATACCGGTCCCCGCAGGCACAAACAGCAGGGCCAGGTATCGTAGCAGCCCTTGGGCGGCGGATTCGAGGCCCTGGGGAACCGGCATTGGACCGCGGAGGTTGCCATCTGTGTCTCGATGCCGCCTGTTCTCACGGCGACTGCCGCCGCTTCGCAGGGACCAATCTCTAGCCAACAGGCCACAGAAGAGCAAAATCATCCCGATGACCGGGCCGGGGATGGGAAGTTGTAGAAGAGCGGCGAGGAGCTCTCCTATGAGTTGGCAGACTAACAGGACGGCTAGGCCTCCGATCATAGGTCCACGCTATGTTCGTTCCCGGATGACGCAGTGATCGGCGGTGGGAATCTGATACGCAGTCTGCGCCTGGACGCAACCTGTGGAGGTCACGGTCCACCCAAGACGGGGCTCGGCCACATCCAGTCCCATGGGGTCCTTGAAGTATTCGCGCATGAGTCGGTTTGGAGTGTTCTTCAAGCTGATGCCGGCTCCTTCCTTTGGGCTTCTCTGTCAGTATGGTCCATCCTGCACGTCTTCAGAGCAAACCTCTGCGACGCGACGTCTGATTTCCATAGAAAGCCCTTCTGGAAGTACCGCAGTGGGCTCGCTTCTCAGGATACCCCCCTTTCCCGGGCTCGCAAGTTCAGAGCTCA
>JAFGNI010000019.1 GCA_016927095.1 Anaerolineae bacterium
CGGCGAGGACCGTGACCGTCGCCGGATCTATCCGCCGACCTGGGCAATCCTGCTCATCGTCCTGGGTGGGTGCATCATGGTGGCTGTTGTGGTCGGGGCCGCTCTCTCATTGCGGCAGAATCGTCCCACGGGCGGGGCTGAGTCGGTCAGCGTGACAAAGCTCACGACGTTCCTATCGCCGCCGGAGATCCCTGAGGACCTGACCGTCCTGCAGGAGGACAATACCCCGCTCAGGACACTCTCGCCAACGGACCTCAATGTCGCCGGTTCGATTTTCCCGGTCGTGGCTGTGCTCCCGGAGCAAGGACGGTGGCCCTTGCCCTCGGAGCAGACGACGCTTGGGATGTGGATGCACGGCACTCTGATCAACTACGTCATTGGATTGCCCTATGCCGCCACAACGGAATCGCTGCTGTCAGGCCTGATGAGCGACGACCGGATCACGTTGACCCTGGAGAACGGCACGAAGCTCACCTTTAGTTCGCCCCAGGTCAAGCGTATCGCACCGGAGGACACATCGCCGATGGCGCAGGACAAACCTGGCCTGACGCTGATGCTGTTGGGCAGCAACCAACCCAGCCGTCTTATCGTGAGCGCCCGCTACCTGCCCGAGGATGTCCTGCCGCCGACGGATCAGCGCGCCGACGGGCTATCCGTTCGCGTGACGAGCGCTAATGTGCTCCAGGATGCGACCCCAGAGGCTGCGAACTCCTGGTACTTCGTGGTGGAGTATGTGATCACCAATACCCTCGGCACCGGTGTGGATCCGACCTATTTCGATATGATGCTGGAGGATGCGAGCGGGCAACGTTACGTGCTCAACGAGGAGGCGACGCGCAGGGGACAAGCTGGCCGGTTGACGACCTTGCTCAGCGGCGGTGCAAACGCGAGGGGCAGCGCCGGCTATGTCATCCCGCGCACCGTGGCCACGCCCCTGATCTGGGTATTCCGCGCGGATCCGACCTCAGCCGAGCAAGCGCGGATCGTTTTGGACTTCGAACCGCCGAAGCCCGGTCCGGCCCTGCCCGATGTGGAGCTGTACGAAGTGTTCCTTGACGGGAATCGCGACGTCATCGTCATCTCCGGCACGGTCTACAATGATGGTCAGACCCGCCTCAATGTGCCTGCTGAGAGCGTGGAGCTGACCTCTCAAGATGGTCGGGGCACCCTCGCTGCGTCCACGCCGTTGTTGCCGTGGTCCGTGGAGCCCGATGACTACCAGGACTTCGAGCTGCAGTTTTCCGTGCCAGAGGATGCCGAAGCGGTGCTGCTCAACGTGCTGGGGTTCACCTTCGAGATAGAGGGACTCGCGCCCTAGTCGCACAATATCCAACCAACGATACAGGCCCCGAGCTCAGCTCGGGGCCTGTTGCTTACCTCAGCATCACGGCGACGCCAAAGCGTCCTGTGTGCCCCCGCTCTCCGCGATGGGAGTACCATTCCTCCGTATTGCACGCGGTGCACATGCCGGCTAGATCAACCCGGCTCACCCCGGTGGCATGGAGCTGCGCCTTGACGGCACTCGCAAGGTCGATGGTCCACGTTGTCTGATCCTTCTCGGCGACCTGCACGCCTGCCGGCAGCGTGGCCTGGATGGCGGTCACGACCTCCTCTCCGACGACATAGTGATCGGGGCCGATGCACGGCCCAATCCCAGCCCACAGGGCCTCCGGCGCCGTGCCGAAGTGGTCGACCATCGCGCTGACGGTTGCCGGCGCGACCTCGGCGGCTACGCCGCGCCACCCGGCGTGGGCTAGACCGGCTGCGCGGTGCACCGGATCGTAGAACAGCACCGGCACGCAGTCGGCAAACCGCAGAAGGAGGGCTACGCCCGGCTGGTCCGTGATCAAGGCGTCTGTGTCGGGGATGACGGTCCCCCCGTCTTGGGGCGTGACCGGGGCAACGCGGTTGCCGTGGACCTGACGCGGGCTGACGATCTGCGTCTCGCGGATGTCAAGGATGCCGGCGACACGGCCAAGGTTGGCGTGCACAGCCGCCGGGCTATCGCCGACGGTGCCTCCCAGGTTCAGGCTGGCATAGGCACCCTGGCTGACGCCGCCCAACCGCGTGAACATCGCGTGCACGAACCCGGGATGCATGTCTAGGGGCTCGCCGGTGAAGGTGTACCAGGCGAGCCCTGATGCGGTAGCTTCGACCCGTGCTACGGGCACCGGTGCAGCGGCGTCAAGCGTCGCGGTTGAATAGCGCGTCGAGCGCCAGGGCGATCCATCCCACGACCCAGAAGCTGAGCAACACCGCAGCCAAGGTAACGCGCTGCGTGTCGACGATGGGATGCACGCGGGTGCCCCCGGGTCCGACCTCGATGGTAGCGAGGGGACGCGTGTGCGCGTAGCCGCCCCCACGTGTTGCGTGGTCCGGGTCGCTACGATCACCCGCGGCGAGATCGTCGCCAGATGCCGGGCCTGTGCCGCCGCTGAACCCTAGCAGGATCTCGGTGACGGGCACGATCGTGGTCTCCCCAACGGTCTCCGGCTCGCCCAGAACTGCGTTGACGTCCAGCTCCTCGGACACCGGTCGCATGCTTGGCAGAAGCCTCTTTGCAGGGTTCATCGGATGCCTATCTCCCTTCGTTCCCGTCGATAAAGCGCACGACAAGGATAATCAGGGCGCTGACAATCGCGATGCCTGCGGCGACGGCAGCCATCGTGCTCAAGATGTTGCCCGTCGCGTTGGGGATCTCCAGCCAGGTTGCCGTTTCCTCGTCCTCAACGACGATCGAGACGGGCCGCATACGCACCAGGTGGAAGTCGCTTCGCTCTGATGCCCGGCGCGTCAAGGTGTTGATCAACACCGAAGGCAGGAGTCGCCGGCTGCCGACCACGATTGGGTCTGCAGCGACCAAGCGAATGCGCTGCTCGGGTAGTTTCATAGACTCTATCCTCTCTGCGTACGCCAGCTGATGGGCGCGACTAGTGGCCAGTGAAGTTGGTCCGTAGTAACCGCTTCAGCGGTTCCGCGGCTAAGGCCGCGACGACACATCTCAACTATTAGGTTCACTGAGTACTAACAGCCGCTGGCTGGGTCTGTTGAATGGCGCTGCGATGCCTAGGTGATAGCCGTCTTGTCGCAGTAGCTTGGCCACCCGTGCGGCAGATCAATATCGCAGATATCGGTGTCGGCAGGGTATCGGGTCAGCTCCATGGCCAGTTCCAGCCCATCGGCCAAATCATCTAGTGCGTCCGCTAGTTCCGCTCTCTTGGCGCGGAGCTCCGGCATTTGCTTTCGCAGCCATGCTGCGATCTCAAGGCGGCGTTCATCGGGGACCTTGAGCAAGATCACCTCACCCCTCCCGATGGCCTCCAGAGTGGCGTCGGTGCTCTCATATCCCATCATCTGTGCAATGTCACGTGCTCGGTCGATCATTTCCAGCTCCTTATCCCTGATAAGACCTGACCATAGTATACCCTTGATCAATCTGTGAGGTCAACCTGTGGGATCAAGGCGTTGTAGTCCTGGACGGAGCCGTTGTCGAGGCAGCATTCGATGATGGCCTTGCCCAGGGGATCCAGATCGTCGCTGTTGAAGAGGGAGAGCTGCTCCCGGAAGAAATCGTAGAGCATCTTGGCGCCGGCGTCATACCCCTCGTTGCCCACCTCCGGCTGGGTGTTGACCTGCAGGAACCAACGCGAGATAAAGCGCCCTTCCACCTGGAACTGGTGGAGCGCATAGCCAAGGAGCGGGCAGCGCGCGGGCCGGATCTGGTCTGGCTTGAACTTCGCTGAACCACGGCGGGCTAGGTACTCACGCATGATCCATTCCGGCATAAAGCCGCTGCGCCACACGCCCACGTACTGATTGGGACAGAGGACGTAGCGTGTGTTCGTGTTCTCCCTGAATTGGTTCAGGAGCAGGTTGGCCTGGTCAACGCGACGGCCCGTTGCAAAGGGCCAGTAGGACCCTACGCCCTCGCTGGACATGCCCTGGGTATCGATGATGCTGGGGTTGCCATGGCCCCGGGGCGCCGCCAACCGCCACAGCCACGCCAGCGCCGGCGGCAGGATGTGGAAGAGGCCGATGATGCCGTAGCTTGGGTGGTCCTCCGTACAGGGCGGCGTCCGCACACCGAAACTGCGGATGTCCACCTCGACGGGCCGGTTGACGATATTTGGCACGATGCTCCGGGGGATGACGACGCGCGGGTTGGGGCACGGCTTGCCCGGCGCGTCCTCGATATGCTCCCAGATCAGCGCCCGGCTGCCCGGCACCGCGTAGATATTGAGGAAGAGCAGCGGCACCGGGGGCTCCGCCGTGAGCCGCTCGAGGTGCACGTCGGTCCCATAGTGATCGATGTGGTTCACCCGCAGGAACCATGAATCCTCGGCGTCGACCACCGTCAGCTTGCCAGAATCGGTCTGCAAAGACGGGTGGCAGAGCGCCATGTCATCGTTCACCGGGTTCAGCTCGCACGAGCGGGGGATTTCCAGGTAGCGGCGCTCGCCGGTGAGCATGTTCTCGCCCAGCAGCATGCGCCCATCGTCCTCGCGGTGAGCGTGCTCCAGCAATTCGCTCTTGCCACCGCCGCTGGCAGCCTCGTGCATCATCGTGGTGACGTTGTCGTACGGGGTGACGACCTCCACGGTGGAGCAGTGGGCGGTCACCCATCCCTCGCGCTCGCCCTGCGTCAGCAGCATCCCGTAGACGCCCTTCTTGGCGCTCGGGCCGGGATAGAGGTTGTAGGAGAAGACCTCGTGCAGCTCCGGCAGGCGGTTGTGGACCACCACCTGCTTGCCGTCGAAGTGGGTATGACGAAAGACAGGCGCGACGTAGATAACGGATCGCGGCGAGAACGCCTTGGGCAGTTTGTTGGCGGGGATAATGCCCTGAAGCAGGGCCAGGCTCAACGCGAAGAAGCCTGCGTTGGCCGGCGCGATCACGACGGCGTCCATGCCCATCCCGGGCTGGCCCGCGATGTAGCCGAACATCGCCAGGGGCTGCGACTTCAGCCACTTGAAGGTGGCCTTCCGTATCCCGTCGAAGTCCTCCCCGAATCGCTGGCGGAAGGTAGGCTTATCGGTTGGCCCGTCGTCGGCGACCACGAGACAGTCAGGGTCGCGACGGCGCATGTAGGGCTCGGGATAGTTTACGGAGACGCCGTTGCGGACCCGAGCCACAATCGCCTCGACGACGTCGCCCTGCTCAGGCACGTCGTACTCGACCTCGAAGTGGTTGCTGCCGAGGCCCCCACATGCCAGGTTCACGAGTTCGTTGATCGTGCTGACCACGGTGACACTAGGGCTGGCAGCCAATAAGTCGTTGATCTCTTTCGGTAGGTGATACCTCTCCCAGTTCATGTCTCGCTCTCCTCCCTCTTTGCGCAGTGCCACAGCCCTCATCTGTCGCGAGTGCCTGTCTCCAGGTCAACCGCACAACGCCCCCAAGCGTCGTCCACGCAGACACAGAATGAACATGACAAATGAAAAGCGGCGCTGCCGGGGCGCCGCTTGGGTTGTTTTCGTTGGCTGGTCACGATGCTGCAACCTGCGGCGGCGCCTGGGCCTGGATCGCCTTCCACAATCGCTCCGGCGTCGCAGGCGTCTGCGTCAACATGATACCAGTGGCGTCGAAAATGGCATTGAGCACGGCGGGTGCGACACCGTTGACCACGATCTCAGCCACGGATTTGACGCCAACGGGATGCGAGCCCTCAAAGGTCTCGATGAACAGCGTCTGCATCGGGGGGCTCTCGTCGGCGCGAAACACGCGATAATCGTCCAGCCGCGGGTTGACCGTCCGACCCTTGTCGTCATAGATCAACTCTTCCGTCAGCGCATAGCCAAGGGCCTGGTGCATCCCCCCTTCTGCCTGTCCGCTGGCCGTCTGCGGGTTGACGATTTGGCCCGAGTCCAGGGCGATCAGCAAGTTGTCCACCGTTGTCTGCCCGGTCTCGATATCGACCGTCACCTCTGCGAACTGTGCCGCGAAGGGCGGCGGGCTGACGGGGCTGAAGAACGAGGCGTGGCCCATGATCTGGTGCTGGTCTTGGGTGTGTAGCGCGTGCAACGCGATCTCGCGGAACCCCAGGGTCAGGCCATCGTCGCGCTCCGCGCGCTTGGCCCGCAGCGTGAAATCGTCGGGGGAGCCGCCAACCATCGCGGCAGCGACAGCCTTGATCTGGCGTGCCACCTCCTCGGCGGCTCTGGCGACGGCGCCACCGCTGATATAGGTGGTGCTGGAGGCATAGGCGCCCTTGTCGAAGGGGGTGACATCGGTGTCCGATGAGCGGATGATGAGATCCTCCATCCCGCAGCCCAAGACCTCGGCGGCGATCTGGCCCAAGACCGTGTCGGATCCCGTGCCCAGGTCGGTAGCCCCCATCATCAGGTTAAAGGACCCGTCATCATTCATCTTGATGCTGGCGGAGGCCATATCCAGGTTGGGAATGCCGGACCCCTGCATCAGAAACGCCACCCCGATCCCGCGACGCAGATGGGGCTTACCCGGGACAACGTGCCACGCCGGATTGCCAAACTTGTCGTACCAGCCCACGGCAGCCGCCCCCTGTGTTGCGGCCTCACGCAGGGCGTTGGTCTCGATCATCTCGCCGTGGGCCTCCCGCCCCTCGCTCCACGCCTTGCTCATGATGTTCTCGGTGTGGGGGGCGATGATGTTCTGCAGGCGGAAGTCCAGCGGGTCGCGCCCTAGTTCGGCGGCGGCGCGCGTGATGAGGGTCTCGGTGGCGACGACGCCCTGGGTCACGCCATAGCCACGGTAGGCGCCCGCCCTCGGAAGGGTGGTGTAATAGGTCTCACCCGTGAACCGTACATCGGGGGTGTTGTAGATCGGCAGCGTCTTGTGTCCGGTGTTGCCCAGGACAGTCAAGCCGTGACCGCCATAGGCGCCTGTATCACTGAGGGCGTCTATGTCCTGCGCCACCATCGTGTCTTCATCGTCAACGGCGATGCGAAACCTGACGCGCATGGGATGGCGCGTGGTGGTGTAGATGAACTGTTCCTCTCGCGTGAGCTCCAGCAGGACGGGCCGCCCGGTGGCGATAGTCAGGTGGGCGGGGATGTCTTCGTAGATCTCCTGCTTGTTGCCAAAAGCGCCCCCGATGCGGGGCTTGATGACCCGGATATCGCGCTCCGAGAGCCCCAACACCGGCGCTAGGATGCGGCGCACATGGAAGGGTACCTGGGTGGAGGTCAGGATCACCAGCCGGTCGTCCTCATCCCAATAGGTCAGGGTCACCCAAGGTTCCAGCGGCACGTGCTTCATCTTCTGGGTCTCGACGGTGGTCTCGAAGACATGGGCAGCCTCCGCACAAGCGCCATCCACGTCACCGATCTCGATATTGACCTTGGCCACCAAGTTTCTAGAAGGATCGCTTTCGCCAAAGGGCACATAGTCTGGCTGATCGTGGATCACGGGCGCCCCGTCGGCCTTCGCTGCATCCACATCGAGCACCGGGGGCAGCACTTCATAGTCGACCCGGATCAGGTCGAGGGCCGCTTGGGCAATCTCGGGGGTCTCGGCTGCCACCGCAGCGACGCGGTCGCCGACATAGCGGACTTTGTTGTCAAAGCTGACGTAGTCGAGCGGGCCAGGAATCGGATAGGACTGTCCCGCGGTCGAGTAAACGATGCGGGGCACGTTCTTGTAGGTCAGGACCGCTGCCACCCCTGGCAGGGCTTTGGCCTCGCGGGTATCGATGTCGCGGATCCTAGCATGGGCATAGGGGCTGTGCAGGATCTTGCCGTAGAGCATCCCCGGGCGGTCAAAGTCCGCCACGAAGGCGGGCAAGCCTTGTGCCAGCTTGGGCGCATCCACCTTGGGCACCGGTTGGCCCACAACCGAGAAGCGCTGCGATTCCGCAGTGACAAAGACGGTGGGTTGCGTCTGGACCTGGGTCTGTGTGCGCCCGCGGGGTGCTCCCCCTGTCTCAAGGGGCGCCGGAGTGTCCGGTCCCTCGCTCACCGGGGTATCGCTGCCTGACGGCAACAACCCCTCCGGCATGACGAAAAGGCCCGCCCCAGACGCTGCCCCGTTGGGCGGCGACGTCTCTCCTCGCAGGATGGCGGCAGCGCGCAGAATTGCCTCCACCGGCTTCACGTGGCCCGTCTCGCGCGAGACAATCCCACTGATCGCGTCCCGCACCTCCGCCTCGGTGGGTGCGGGGTTCCGGGTCAGCAGGGCGTGACCCGCCAGAATCAGGGCCGGGGTGTCATACCCGCTCTGGATCGCGCCGGTGTCGATGAAGGCCTGCTGGAGGGGATGAAACGTCCGGTCGCGTCCCCAGCCACGTTGGTGATCGCCGCTCAAGCCCTCGATGGTGGTGATCTCGGTCCCATCGGCCTGGGCCGCCAACATCACGATGCTGTTGACGAGGCGACCATCGACAATGACCGCGCTGTAACCATCCGCGCCATCCTCGCTCCCGAACTTCACGCCACGCAGTCCCTCACGCCGGAGGAGGTGGAAGAGGGTCTCGCGCGGTGCTACATCGAATTGACGCTTGTCGCCATTCAGGACGGTTGTGATCTGCATAGATCCTCACCTGTCTGTCGTGCTCTACATTTGAGCCATTCTACCGGGATTGGACAATGTGTCAAAGATTCCAAACCGGGGTACTATGGACGCGGCGCCACAACGCCGCCGTACCGGGATGGTCCAGGTCGTCGGCATCGGAGGTGCGATCGCGGTCTTCACATTGGCCCTGATCCTCGCCTTTGCGGTGCTGTCGCCGGATGGCGTGCGAAAGGAAGGAAGGAGAGAAGCGCATGAGTATGCTGCACGAGGTTCACGACCAACTGACCCAAGAAGTTCGTATCAACACCCGGACTGATACCATCTTTGTCATCACCGCTATCGTCTTCAACTTCATCATGCTGGGCATCAGCTCGGCGCTCGCCAACGCTGCGGCGGAGGAGCTGTTGGAAGGCAGCGGCGGCACCACGAGCGCGATTGTGCTCGCCATCAACGTCGCCATCTCGATCCTCGTCAACGGGATCGCCATCTTGGGCTTGCTCACCGGGCGTGCGACGCGCAAGACCCTGTCCCAGGGTCTGCTCAGGATGTATGAGGATGCCGAGGTGGGTCAGTACTATCACCCTTCGCTGCTCACCAACTACATGCGGCGCTACGTGATGTTCGTCGCCATCATCGGTGTCCTTGGCTTCGCGTCGATTCTGATCCCGCTGGTGGTCCTGCTCACGGCCTAGCCACCGGTTCGCGACCTGCCACGACGGCCGTCCGCGCCCCAGGGCTTTCTGAAGGCCCTTGGGCGCTGCCGGCTAGCGCAACCTACAGCGGGGGCTGGCTATCTGGTGCCGGGGCGACATGGAAGATGGGGCAATAGACCCGGAAGGGCACCGTGGTGAAGGTCTGTGCTGCTGAGGGAGGGCCGCTCCCACACATATTGGCGCTGTGTACGCGCCAGAAATAGGTCTTTGCGTGGTGGAGAGGCGGCGTCACGGTGTGCGTCGTGGCGGTTGTCGTGATGGCATAGACCGGATCGGCGAAGGCGACGTCGGTCGCGATCTCAACTGTGTAGAGATCTGCGCCTGGTTGGGGATCCCAGCTCAGGAGGGGCGTGATGGGGACGTCCAGCACGGCATCTCCTGGGCTCAGCAGACGGGCGGGGGCCTCCGGTGTGGTCAGGATGTCCAACGTCGCGGTCGCCGTGGGTTGGGCCGTCTCCGACGTGCCGGTGATCTGCAGGGTGTAGCGCCCGGTGGGCGTCCCCATCGTCGCCGTGATCTCGAGGTGGCTTTGCTCCGCCACGGTGATCGGGTTGGGGGCCAGACGCGATAGGGTGCCGGTCGGCATCCCCCCGGCGGTCAGGGTGATGGGACCGGTGACTCCTGGCGGCGCTGAGGGCGTGATCGTGTAGACCCCGGTTGCCGGCCGGCAGAGTCTCAGGGTGGCGGGGGTGACCGCCAACGTCACGACCGGTGCTGCGGTGCAGTTGTAGCAGACCAGAGCGAAATCCTGGTCGGTGGGGTCGGCCTCATCGGGCACGCCATCTCCTGCCAGGTTGGTCGCCGTGACGGTGATTGTGAACGCTCCCTGGATGCCTGCCGGCAGGAAGATGCTCTCGATGTTGTTCCGGAAGTCGGGGCTGCCGCCGGCAACCGAATGGGCACCGGAGAAGACGTTGCCCAGGTAGGTCTGACCGTTCACCGCTACGACCAGGTCAAGGTCGTTGACGTAGGCTGCCCCCGTCGTCGGTCCTGGCGCGTCGGTCCATCCCAATGTCACCCGGAAGGGCGCACTGCTCTGGGCAACGGCGCCACGGACCACCACGCTTTCCCCGGTTGTGTGTAGGATCTGCTCCTGATCCCAGAGCAGGCGCGGGGTCGTGTCGAAGGCGTTTCCTAGGTCCACGACACCGAAGCCCTGGGCGTTGGAGGGTAGGGTGTCGCCGCTGCTCACGCCATCCAGATACCGGGCGGCGTTGACGAGGTAGGCCTTCACCATAGCAGGGCTCGGCGGTGCCTCGGAGAGCCGGCTCTCGTAGAAGTGGGTCAAGAGCGAGGCGGCCCCGGAGACAGCCGGCGTGGCGTGGCTGGTGCCAGAGGAGGCCCCATAGAGCGTCTGGCCTGGCGGGTAGAAAGCGTCACAGATGTAGAAGCCGGTGTAGTTCACGGTCTGGGCCGCGGCACCCTGCACATGCGTCCCCGGTGCCACAAGCTCCGGTTTGACGCGCCCATCGTCGGTGGGCCCGCGGCTGGAGAATGACGCGATGTCGTTGGCATTGTTTGCCGCGGCCGCCGATATCCCGCATCCATCCGTCCAGGTGGGGCGGTAGCTCTCCGCAGCCCCCACGGTGATGATATTCTTGGCGTTGGCGGGGGATCCGATGGTGTTGGGCGAGCTACCCGAGTTACCGGCGGCGAAGACAATAGTGACCGGCTGCTCTCCCGCAGTTGTGGGATCTGCATCCCTCACCAGCGCATCATAGATCTGGTCATCGATCAAGTAGCCGCCGGCGCCCGGGGTATCGCCCCACGAGTTGGAGATGATGCGGGCGCCCCCGTTGTAGGACGCCGTCACCAGGTCGACATAGTCCGGATAGGCCCAACCGCTCGCGTTCCCGAAGATCTTGGAGCCGGCGATCGGGCCGAAGGGATTGATGCCCAGCCCGTAGTTGTAGCCGTTGGCGTCCTCGTAGGGAAAGCCCGTCAGGGCGTTGTACCCCCCGACGATGGAGGCATTGAGGTTGCCGTGGCCCCCGCCCCCATCCGCGGTCGGATCCGTGGTCCAGTTGGCGTTGTAGACCAGGCGATCCGGCTGGGCGATGTCCCCGGCGGCATAGAAGTCGGGGTGTTGTGGTGTCGCATCCCCGTTATCGATGCCGTCGTCGGTAATATCGACGATCGGATAGGCGCTTGCCGTTGTTGTCAGCCCTACGGTCGCCGTCAGCCAGTTGAGATACCCGGTGCCACTGGGCCGGCTGCCGTCGAGGGTGAGGTTCCCCGCCACAAGCTGGCCCTGCACCTCATCGAGCAGCCGCGGCGTGATCGCCGGCTCAATGCTGATCATCTCGGGGAGGTGGGCCAGGGGGAATAGCGCCGTGCCCTCTATCGTGACAACGAGGTTGGTGAGTTTTCCCACCGTGTGAGCGGGCCGCAATACCTGCGTGGCCTTCTGCTCGATGATCTGACGGGCTATGCCGGCCCCGTCGTGCTCAAAGAACTGCACGGTCACCGTCAGAGGCTCGGAGCTGCCGAGCTTGGTCAATAGGTCCGGATGGATCACATAGGCGGGCTCATAAGCGCCGTACCACCGGATGGGGGCACTGCCTATCAGGTCGCGAACGGCGGATGGTGTGCCCCAGATAAGATAGGCGTAGTCCGGCATATAGGTGACAATTTCCAGGCCTGCGTGAAGGATGGCCTGTATCCAAGTGTCCTGAATGGGCCCTGGGAACTGGATGAGGTAGAGTGCCGCCGCAGAGCCCGTCCCGTGGCGCCGCAGGCCTTGAGGGATGGAAGGGACCCGATCGCGTGGGTCAAAGGTCCCGACGCGGAGCCTCAGCAGAAGCCTGGACTGCCGAGAGGGACTGAGAAGGGGTTCTTCGGGACCGGGGCCAAGCAAGGCGGTTTGGAGCGGGTTCTCTGTTACCGGTCCCCGATGCGCTATGCCCGCTGCAAGGGCCGGATCTGGGGAAAATCCATCCGCAGAAGCCGTGAAGACGGTGCCCACGGCAGCGCTCAGCGCTGCCAGCAGTCCGATGCCGCAGAGTAAGTATGTCCAGAAGCGCATGCCGACCTCGCGATGCTGGGGATGGGGGGTGATTTCTGTGGCTGATCAGCGTCGTTGATCACCGTGCGATCCGCCCTGGCACAATCACCTGACGGCTGAAGATGAGGGCTGCAGCAAAGGAGAGGCTGCCCAGGCCGATGCCGGCAAGCACCTGCGCCGGCGTGTGGCGTCTAAGTTTGACGCGGGACCAGCCGACGACGGGAATCGCCAGCAGGGCCGGCGCCGCGGATAGGCCAAATCCCCAGACCAGGAAGGTGGCAATGCCGGAGATGGAAGCCGCATGGATGCTGATCTTCCAGCGCAGCGTCACGAGGTAAATCGCCGTCCACTCCAGCAGCCCGGTCCCCACCATAAGGCGCAAGATTGGGGGCGCGTTGCCCAGCATCATGGCGACCCATGTGGCGGCAAATCCGGCAATCGTGACCAACAACGCCCACTTCCTCTGTTGGCGAAAGTGGATGTCGATATCTGTGACATCGCCACGCTTGACCTGCCAGATCAGGAACAGGAGGGGCGCAACAAGGGCAAAGAAGACAAACAGAATGACCCACGACCAGGGCGCCGGCGCAGGAATGCTGGTGGCTGTAAAGACGGAGCCATAGACGGCAACCGCCGGCGGACTGCCCAGTTGTGAGATCAAGTGGGCGATGTGCTCGCCAAAGGTGCTGGGGCGTGGCACAGCGTCAGCGCTGAAACGCGCCGGACGCCGTTTTCGAGGCTTGGTATCGGATGGCCTCATCCCTCTCCCCACCTTTCGACCTGTCTGTTCGTGCCATTGACTTCCGGCTCTGCCAAAGGGACAGCAGCGCCCGACCGAGGGGCCTGCCCCCGCCCGATGAGCGTGTCCGGAAACCGGTGCCACAGTGCTAGTATACCACATGAGTTGCCGTTGCCGTGAGTTAGGTTAGGATGGGCCGAAAACTACCAGCTCTGTAGGAGAAGCCGTGGACCACGAGCATAGTAAGGTCGTACTGATCACGGGGGCGCGCAGTGGGATCGGCAGGGCCTGCGCCTTGGCTATGGTTGACCAGGGATATCGCGTCTATGGGACCAGCCGCACATCGCCGGATGAGGATCTGGGATTTACATTTCTAGAGATGGATGTCGATGATACGGCCTCCGTCGAGGCAGGCGTCCAGACGATCCTGGATCAAACGGGCCGCCTGGACGTTGTTGTGAACAATGCCGGCTGGGGATACGGTGGCGCCGTCGAGGATACCTCTATCGACGAGGCCAAAGCGCTCTTCGAGACCAACTTCTACGGCGTCTTGCGAGTCTGCCACGCGGTTCTCCCCACGATGCGTGCCCAACGCAGTGGGCTCATTGTCAACGTCAGTTCCATCGGCGGGCTGATGGGCGTGCCATACCAGGGGCTCTACAGCGCCAGCAAGTTCGCCGTGAACGGCCTGACTGCCGCCATGCGGATGGAGGTGCGTCCCTGGAACATCGATGTCGTCGTCCTCGCGCCCGGGGATATCCGGACGCCCTTCACGGCCAACCGGCAGCATACGGTGGGGTCACGGCGGTCTGAGGTCTATGAGGCAGCCTACGCTCGAGCGCTGGCGCGCATAGAGTCCGATGAAGAGAATGGGGCTGCGCCTGAGGTCGTTGGGCGGGCCCTGGTGCGCATCGTCAACGCGCGCGTGCGGCGACCTGTCTACGTGGTCGGTCCTTTCTATCAGAAGCTTGCCGTGTTGGCCAGCCGGATTCTGCCCCGGCGGGTGCTCCACAGACTGATCATGCTCAACTACGGATTGTGAAGTCTTGCCTCAGCAACTACTCGCGTAAGTCTGAGTATGCTATAATGCTTAGGGAGGTCGCCGGCTTCCTACCCCTTCCGTTCGCGACTTTCTAGGAGAATGCATGAGTACGAGCAGCGATGCTTTGCTCAGAGTCCAGACCAACCTGCACTATACTTTTCGCGCTCCGGACCTTTTGAGGTTGGCGCTGACGCATCCCTCCTACGCCCACGAGCACCCCGAGGAAGGTGGGGAGGAACACCATAACCAACGCCTAGAATTCCTCGGGGATGCGGTGCTGGACTTTCTCGTCGCTGCCTGGCTCTATCGCACCTATCAGGACTACCCAGAAGGCCCGTTGACGCGTCTCCGCGCCACCTTAGTCCGCACGACCACCCTGGCTAATCTGGCGCAAGAGCTGGAGTTAGGCGATGCCCTCCGCTTGGGACGGGGAGAGGAGGAGAGTGGTGGGCGTTGTCGGGCAGCGAATCTCTGTGATGCGCTGGAGGCTGCCATCGGTGCGCTTTATCTCGATGGTGGCCTGGATGTGATATGGTCACGGCTGGAGCCCTGGTTCTCTCGCAAGGCCCGCGCCATTCTCGATGCGGAATCCTACGTGGATGCCAAGTCCCGCTTTCAGGAGTGGGCGCAGGCCGAACTGGGTATAACGCCGGCTTACCAGATCGTGGATGAAGAGGGGCCGGATCACGCGAAGGTCTTCACGGCGCAGGTCCTCGTTGGGGTCGATATTGCGGGCCAGGGAACTGGGGCGAGCAAGCGCACGGCGGAGCAAGCTGCGGCGCGAGCGGCGCTGATCACCTACGCGAACGGCTCATTGAGTTCGTAGAGTTTGAATAGAGGGTTTTGCCTATGATGCGCTTTGACCGTTTCACGGAGCGGGCTCAGGAAGCAGCCCAGCGGGCTGTGGAACTGATGACACGCTATGGACATAGTCAGGTCGATGTCGAGCACCTGCTCCTCTCTTTGCTGCAGCAGAAGGAAGGCACCGTTCCCGCCATACTATCGGAGCTCGGCGCCGACCCACACCAGATGTCCGAGGAGTTGGACGCCCTTCTCCGCAACAACGCCCGGCCCGGAATCTATGGAGGACGGGGGAGCCAGCAAGTCTTCATCACGCCGCGCGTCAAGCGTATCCTGGACCTGAGCCAGGAGGAGGCCTCGGCGCTCAAGGACGAGTACATCTCGACGGAGCACCTGCTCTTGGCGATCACGCGGGAACAGAACACGCCGGTCTCGAAGCTGCTGAGCGACAACAGTGTGACCTACGATCGTGTCAAGGAAGCGATCGCGCGGATGCGCGGTGGGCAGCACGTGACGAGCCCCCAGGCGGAATCCAAGTTCCGCACGCTTGATCGCTTCAGCCGCGACCTCACGCAGTTGGCGCGAGAGCACAAGCTCGACCCGGTGATCGGTCGCCAGGAAGAGATCCAGCGGGTGATCCAGATCCTGGTGCGGCGGACGAAGAACAACCCTGTGCTGATCGGAGAGCCGGGTGTCGGCAAGACCGCCATTGTCGAGGGGCTCGCGCAGAACATCGCCTCTGACGACGTCCCGGAGATCCTGAAGCACAAACATCTGCTCTTGCTGGATTTGGGGGCGCTGGTCGCAGGCACGCGGTTCCGTGGGGAGTTCGAAGAGCGCCTCAAATCGATCCTGGAAGAGGTCCAACGCTCGGGCGGTGAGAATATCCTCTTCATCGACGAGCTGCATACGGTGGTGGGCGCCGGCAATGCCCAAGGCGCACTGGATGCGTCCAACATGATCAAACCGGCGCTGGCGCGCGGTGAGCTGCAGTGC